>NZ_JBVKBI010000013.1:0-227814 GCF_055639035.1 Streptomyces sp. NPDC107654 | reverse complement strand
GTTCCCACTCGGCATCCGTCAGATCGCCCCGCCCCATGTCCACATCAACGACACGGGTGCGGAGTAGTCACATGATCGGCCGGACAAGTCCTAGTAAGCGAGTTCGGCCAGGAGGGGGGTGCCCTGGCGTTCACAGATACGGATGATTCGGTGGGTACGGGCGGCGGTCAGGTCATGGGCGCGACCCGGCAGCGCGGGGAAAGCCACAGCAGCCGGCCGCCAGGATCGCTGACTACCTGCACGTTCACGCCGTGGCGGCGGTGTTTGGCCGAGTAGTCCGCCCGCCCGTCACCGACGCGGTCACACTCGGCGAGAGTGCCGTCCAGCAGGACGAAGTCCGGGTCGGCTTCACGCAGTGTCTTGAGCAGACCCGGAGCGCGCTCGGCGAGCAGGTCGGTGACCGCAGTGGTGTAGGCGTGGGCGGTGGACTCGCTGATCCCGAAACCTACGGCGATCTGCGCCAACCTAACGTGCTCACGTGAGTACACGAGCGCCACCATCGCGCGTTGAGAAGGGCGCAGCTTGCAGCGCCGGTCTCCCTCGCGGGTGACGATGACCATGGTGACCCACTCCACGAGTGCATGCGATACGTCGAGTGCGGCAGGGTAGATGACCAACGCGGTCTCCAGGGCTACTTGGTTGAGACGTCAGACATCTCCATCAACAATCCGCGGGCCTGGCCTGTTACGCGCCCTCAGCCGTCACCCGATCGGCGCCCAGACTGAAGAAAGCGCAGTAATGAGGACGAGGAGGGATTGGCGTCATCCATCGGTCAGCTGCTGGATGGCCTTGAGCGCGTGACCCGCTCCGTTCTCGGTCATCAGATGTTGCGCCGCTTTTGCGGCGGCTCGACTGTGTGCCTGCTGCTTCACTACTTGGTGAAGTGAGTCGGCAAGCCGTTCGGCGGTGAGGGACCGGAAGGGGATCGGGTCGGTGGCGGCGCCGATGGCGGCAAGTCGCCCCGCCCAGAACGGCTGGTCCGCAGTCACCGGTACGGTGACCGCGGGCACTCCAGCACGCAACGCGGCGGCCGAGGTGCCGGCCCCGCCATGGTGGACCACCGCAGCCAGCCGTGGAAACAGCAAGGCATGCGGTACGTCCCCGATCGTGAGCACGTCGTTCCCGTCGGCGGCAAGACCGGCACTGCCGGCTTGGAGGATGCCGCGCAGCCCGGCGCGGCGCAGGGCTCGTACAGCGATCTCGCTCAGCCGCTCCCCGTCACCAGCCGCCATGCTTCCGAAGCCGATGAGGACGGGTCGGGGTCCGGCACGCAGGAAGTCCTCCAGATCAGTAGGCAGCCGTTCGGCCGCCTCATAATGGGGCCACCAGTTGCCCACGACCTCCAGGCCGGAGCGCCAGTCGGAGGGACGAGGCACCAGGACCGTGCTGAAGCCATGCAAGATGGGCCAATTCGCCTGTTCCTGTCGTCGACGCATCTCGGAAGGTGAGGCCGGGGGCAGCTGGAGGCGGCGGCGCAGCTTTGCGACAGCCTGTTCGTAGACGCGGTCGGCCATGCGCAGTGCGAAGCGTCCTGTGGCTCGGTTGGCGAGACCGCCCAGTGAGCGGGAGCCTGTGACGATGGGTGGGAAGTCGCCGGTCGGTGCGGTGGGTTGGAGGTACACGCCGAGGCTCAGGAGTGTCCTCCACTTCCGGCTTCGCCGGGGCGCCGGTTCGGCGGGGGAAGGCCGGGTCGCCTCCACGTCGTCACGGTCCTGCCACGCCGAAGCCCGAGCACCAGCAGCGGCGTACGAGGGGTCGAGTGTCTCCACGTACTCCAGCAACTCGTGCTGGAAGGTGATCAGGTATCGCCGCTTGTTCGCGCGCACCGTGCGGGGCTGGACAGGCGGCTTCAGCCAGCTGCCGGCCGTGTACTGGCGGTTCTCCCTGTCTCGCACGGGTGCGCGCATCTCGCTCGGGCGGCACGGTCCCTCACTCGGGCCCTGGGTGACCATTCCCATGAGCGCCCCGACCGCGAGGACGGTCCGGGCGGCGGTGTCGTCGTCCCGTTCACGGCTGGTTTCGTACGTGGTATCGAAAAACCGCAGAAGAAGTCTGCGCAACGCTCGCGCCCGTTCACTCGGCGTGTCCCGCTGAGGCAATAACCCGGTCGGGAGCAGTCCGAGCAGCGTGGGGCATTCCAGTAGTTCCACCACGGCCGCCTGTTTGTCGGCCAGTCTCTCGATCTCGGTGAACAACCGGGTGTCGAAATTCTCCGCCATCACTCCCCCTGGGCACCGCAGGCCCTGCGGGCAACAGAGGCTAGCGCGGATGTGCGTCTTCGCGGGGCGGAACGCGTCCATCGCATTCCATGCCGTTCCCCCTTGCCGTGGCCTTCCCGGCCGATCACCTGCCAGGACGGCTCCAGTCGCCGGTCAGAGGCATGCCGGAGATCGGCCACCACACTGCCGGTCGTCTTCCCGGGGCGACCTCACATTGTGAGCAGGACAGCGCACACGACGCACAAGCGGAGGAAAGGCTTCCCATGGCTCACATCGCCCTGCCGACGGCCGCACTGAGAGGAGCGCAGCGCGTGCTTCTCGTCGCACTTTTGGCACCCACGCTGCTCATTGCGGTGATTGCCACGACTCCGGCCCTGCTCGTCGTTCCGTTCCTGAGGAACGGAACGCGGCGCACCAAAGAGTTGCTGAACGCATTCGCCGCAATGGCTGCCACACTGCTGCGGGACAGCCGGTCATGACGGCGAGGCATTGTCCCGCAAATGATCTGCAGGTCGCTCGGACATGCTCGGCCGTTGTGTGACCCGCGGTCCTACCCGGCGAGACTGAGGTTGTGCATGCGGGCGATGCCGAGCAAGGCATGGTGGACGCCGTCGCCTTTGAGACGGCAGTCGCGGAGGATCATCCAGGTCTTCATGCGGGCGAAGACGTGCTCGACCCGAGCCCGGACCTGCTTGTGGGACTTGTTGTGTTCCTCCTTCCAGTCCGGGAGTTCGGCCTGGCCCCGCTGTCGGCGGTGCGGGATGACGAGTCCGGTGCCCGGGTAGCCGCAGTCGGCGAGCGTGATCGTCTTACCGACTGCGGTCTTGGCGCCGGACTCCTCCCACGCCTTGCAGTCGTTGCGGTTCCCGGCGAGCGGCCGGCCGACCACGACGACCAAGCGGGTGTCGGCGTCGATGACGACCTGGTGGTTGATGGAGTACCGATAGTTCTTCGACCGCTCGGCGATGGTGTGGTCCCGGGTGGAAACCAGGGTGCCGTCCACGATGAGCTCGGTGTCCTTGGCGAACCGCTTGCGGGGCTGGACAGCGAGCATCGGCCCCAGGTGGTCGGTGATGCGGTTCGCCACGGACTTCGAGACCCCGAAGAACGTGATCACTCGTTGAACCGTGCATGACGGATCTGGCGGAGCGGTTGGTACCGGACGAGTTGTGGACGCTGTTTCGGCGAGTGGTCCCGCCGACGGAGGTCATACGCCCGCAGGGCGGCGGCAAGCGGAGGGGTGACCGCGAGTGCCTGGCCACCTCGGGTTGCAGCTGGCGGCAGTTGCCGCCGGCGCTCGGGCCGGCCTGCCCCACGGTCTACCGGCGCTTCGCCCAGTGGAGCCGTGATCGCGTCTGGGCCAGGCGGCACCGGGTCATCCTCGGCGAACTCGGCGCCCGCGGCGAGCTGGACCGGACGCGGTGCGCGGTCGACTCCGCCAGCGTTCGGGCCGCAAAGACGGCCACTGACCGGAGCGAATCCGACCGACCGCGGCAAGCTGGGATCGAAAATCCACCTGATCACCGGTGCTGCGGAGCCGAAGTGGGACGGTTCTCCAGACGCTTCGAATGTGTCTCAGAAAACCTGCGAGGCACGATCGGTGATCTCCTCACTCCGAGCCGTAGTACAGCCGGAGGAACTCCTCCATCGCCGCGTCGACGCCGTCGCGGTCACCGGTGGCGAGCAGGTCCAGCAGCAGGCCGCGGACGGCGGCGAGTCCCAGCCTGGCCCGGTTCCGGGCCACGTCAGGGTCCACCCCCGCCCCGACCTCGGCGGCCACGAGCGGTTCCAGCCAGTCCGTCACCAGCCCTTCGAGGACCGGGGCGGCCTCGGGGCGGCCGCGCAGCGCGTGCCCGCAGATTTCGAAGAAGAGCCGCTCCTGACCGGCCAGCCGAGGGGCCGTGAGCTGCCGCCACAGCAGCCGCGCGACATCGGCGGGCGAGAGACCGGGCTCCAGGCGGAGCCGGGACAGCACGTCGCGCTGGCGTCCCTCCGACGTCCGGACGATCTCAACGAGCAGCTGTTCCTTGGAGCCGAAGTAGTGGATCAGCATGCGGTGACTGACGCCGATCGCGGCGCCCAGCCTGCGCAGGCTCAGGTCCGCGATGCCGTGTGCCGCGACGTGGTCGACAGCCGCGTCCACCAGTTGTGCGCGTCGAGCCCCGTGCGCGCCTTGCTCGGCCTCGCCCTCGGGATGGGAGTCGTCCATGGTCACCACGTCCCGACTGTACCAATCGGTACATGGCGCATGTACCGTGTGGTACATGAAGTCTGTCATCGTGTCGATCGACGTACCTCAGACTCCCGAGCAGGTCTACGGCTTCCTCGACGTCATGGCGAACCACGAGCGGTTCACCGACCACTACCTGACCAACTGGCGCTACACCGGGCCCGCCAGCGGCATCGGATCGTGCGCCACGGTCACCGCCGCGCTGGGCGGCACGAAGACCGACGTCACCATCGATGTCATCGAGGCCGAGGCCCCTCGGCGCATCGTCGAACGCAACGTCAGCGCGGCCGGCCGGCGGCAGGGCCGCGGCACCTACACCATCGAACCGCTGCCCACCGGCGGGGCCCGCGTATCGTTCACGTACACGTGGGTACGCGCCCCGCTCGCCGACCGGCTGCTGGCCCCCGTTGTACGGGCCACGATGCGGCACGCCAACCGCACGGTCATGCGACGCCTGGCCACCGAGTTGGCTTGCCACGTGTCCACCGCCGAATCCTGACGGCGGTAGGTGCCGTCCCTTCTCCCCGGCGCAGTCCCGACACCCCACCGAGGCCCTGTCCTCGGGCACGGGACTCCTCTAGCCGGCGCTGTGTCCCGACCAAGTACACACGCCTGTTCTCGGCGCAGGCCGCGCACATACCGGCCTCCCCGCCCCGCGGAGACACCCCACCAGTACGCCGAAGGCCCGAGACAAGGGCAGAACGAATTCGGCAGAAGCTGCGCGCAGGTGTCTCATGAGACATAGCCCAGTCTGGAGAAGGACGGCTTCCGCGCTCAGCTCGCTGCGCGCGCCGGGGGCGGGTGTCGCTGCGCTCGGGGCAGGGTCCGACATGACCGCCGTTCTTTCTCAACTCTGTTCTGATGCTGCAGCTGTCACCCGCTGTGAAGATGTGCAGGTCACCAGGGAGGTGGACACAGTAGAGGTGGCAACAGGCCAGAGAGATGGCCTGCACTGCTCAGATTGAGTGGGACAGGTGGGGGGCGGCGTCCCGCTCAACCGCAGACAGCGTGATGTTCAGCCGCGGAGCCAAGACAGCAGGCGACGGGGGGCAGGTCGCAATGTTCGGGTTGCCCTGGTCTGGGGAGCCAGCTTGACCCTCCTGGCTTGTCGGGCGAGCCGGTACTCGTCAGCTTCGCCGATGAGTTCCTGAGAGCGGATGCGGTGCAAGTCGAAGTGCATGCCGCTCGCTCCTACTGCTGGAGCTCCATGACGTCGGCGACTACGCAGCTGACGTTGTCGGGGCCGCCGGAGGCGTTGGCGAGGGCGATGAGTTCGCGGACGGCCTGCTCGGGCTCACTGATCTCGGAGAGTACTCGGTGGATCTCTTGGGTCGGCACGACAGTCGACAGGCCGTCGGAGCAGAGCAGATACCGGTCTTCCCCCTGGGCGGCGTGGAGGCGCATGTCGGGGGTGGTGTCGGCTCCTGGGCCCAGTGCCCTCACCAAGAGCGACCGTTGGGGGTGGGAGGCGGCTTCTTCGGGGCTGAGGCGTCCTTGGTCGACCATCGACTGGACCATGGTGTGGTCGTGGGTGATCTGGAACAGCCGTCCGCCGCGCAGGAGGTAGGCGCGGGAGTCGCCGATGTGGACGAGGGCCAGCTGTGATCCGGTCCAGAGCATCGCGGTGAGTGTCGTGCCGGTGTCTTCGGATGCGGAGCCCGTTCCGGCGACGTCGTGCACGGCTTGCTTGGCCTGTTCGATGACGTCTTCGAGGACGTTGAGGAGGTTGCCGGCTGGGATGCTGTCGGTTTCGAGGTGCTTGAGCGCGTCGATGGCGGCTGCGCTGGCAGGGGCTCCTTGGCTTCCACAGCCGTCGGCGACAGCGAGGAGCCGGGATCCCGCGTACGCGGTGTCCTGGTTGCTCTCGCGGACGAGACCCTTGTCGGAAAGAGCGGCGTAACGGATTCCGAGGGACTTGGCGGTCGGGGACATGGCGGGGTTCTTCCGTGACAGGTGGTCGATGAGGAAGGTGGCCAGGTCCCGCCGTGCGGCGGTGTCGGCCTCGACTTGGGCCCAGAACGCGCGGACCTCTTGTCCCGCCGGGCCCGCATCCAGCGCGCAGACGTGCTGAATGCGGGCCAGTGGCATGCCCAAGCGCCGAAGCCAGGCGACCCGGCGGGCTTGGTCCAACTGGTCCGGTGCGTAGAGGCGGTAGCCGGTCACCGGGTCGACGCGTGCAGGGGTCAGCAGGCCGAGCTCGTCGTACAGACGCAGCGCCTTCGGCGACAGGCGGGACGCCTTCGCGAACGCCCCGATGGTCAGCAACCCCATGCTCGCTCCTCCTCATGCCGAGCGCATCACCCGGCCCCACTGATGCTGTGGCCTCCCCCAAGGTGAAGGTCAACCACGGTGCTGGGGCCCGCCCGATCGTCTCTCATGGACTTGGACAACGCGATCGGCCACGAACTGGCCCGATGGGGAGGTTCGGTCTGCTCTGCCGAGCTCCTACGGGGAAGCCTCTGGACTGGCCAGGGGAGCACGGAGGCGCCTGTGCCGGAAGCAGCCAGGGCTGCGTTCTCAAGGGCCGGAAGATTGATGGCCACCGCGTAGCCCTGGAGGCGCTCTTCCAGTTCAGTGCAGCACTCGATCAGCTTCTCGTGCTTGCGCTTGAGCTCATCGTGTTCGCTGACACGCTTCGCGAAAGCCTGCGGAGTGGAACTTTGGGCCGTCACGCGCGCATCGAGCAGTTCCTTTAGGTCCAGGTGCTGGTGGCTTGAGACGCCTCCGCTTGACGCGAGCTTCGATCACCGGCTGGGAGACGCTGAGGCGTCCGCTCGATCGCAGCGGGGTCCCGGCGAGAAGGGCGGTCTATCACGGTGAGGATGGCCTGGCGGACCGGGTCTGCGTCGTTGTTGATGGCTGTCATGGGTCGGCGTGCCGTTCGTGCTGGTTGAGGATGTGGTCCAGGCGCTGTAGTTCGTGCAGTTCGCATGCATGCCGAATGGATGGCGCGAGCGGATCGGCGATGACCTCGAGGAGGTCTTCACGCTGGGCTTGGACGCGCTCGATGTCGCGGTCTGTGCGTGCGATGTTGCGGCACCGAGGGCGGCAGTCGTCCATGACCGGCGTGACCAGCGGGTCGTCCGTGGCTCCATGGAGCTGACATGCCGCCTGAGCAGGGTCGAGGACACATGTCATGCCTTCGCTGTGAAAGACCTGCTGAAGGGGATTACCCAGGAGATCGCGCGCCTGGCGATCGCTGGTCAGGACATTGCCTGCGAACTGGCGGCTGGCCACGGTCACACGCCAGTGCGGTGGTCGTTCCACCGGCCGCCTCGCCCACCCAGGGGAGGCAGATGCGGCTCCAGTAACGACCACTCGCGATTCGCCAGATCCCCCGACCCATGACCGAACCAACGAGCGACTTCGCGCAGAGGTACGGACCTCGCGCTGTCCTTCCCGGAGGTGCGTGCCGACGCCGTCCGGCTGCCGGACGCGACCACGTGGGACGGGGTTGAGCGACCGGCGCGGGTGTCTCAAGCCTAGCTCGGCCGCCGCCGGCCGACTCGGGGCGAAGCTCCCCCGCGCCGCGGCGGCGAGCGTGTTGAGGCGGCTGTTGAGCGGGAGTTCGTCTCACAGTGGTGCTCCGCATCCGCCGCCCTAGCGTGGTATGCGCGCATACTGCGTCCGCTGTCCGGGGCAGGGGGAGGCGACAGGGCTCGGGCCAGCACTCGGAGGCTCCGGTGAGTTCCTGAGGGGCAGGGCTCCAGTATTTCCAGAGCACCGGTGTCGGTGTCATAACTGCGCAGGGTGATGAGCCGGGCCGACAGCGGGGGCGCCGGCAAGGGTCCGGGGAGCCGCCGGTCGGCGAAGGCACCGGCCCGCCGGGTCCGGCCACGGGTGATGTGCGGGCTCCAGCAGCCGGGTTCGTCCGCGATCTCACGCCGGCGGAACGGACGGCGTACCTGCCGGACCGATCAGACGGTTCCGTATGCGCCTGAAGCGCTCCTGGCTCCGCTGTCGCATCCGCCTCGCCGGAGCACGGAACTGGTGTACTGAAGAGACGCGTTCCATGAGACGCGTTCCATGGGTGAAAGCAGCCTCGTCCGGCTCACTGATCATTTTGGGCCGGCGCCCTGCTCTGGCTGTCCCGTTGCGGTGCGTACCAGTAGGCACGCCCAGGCTGGGGCTTGTCGGGGGCGAAGAGCTGCGAGACGGTGACCGGTGTCAGGCCGCGCTTGCGGAGGCCGTCGATGATGCCGGGGACGGCTGGGACAGTGCCCGGGTAGACGTCGTGCAGCAAAATGATCCCGTAGCGTTCAGCGCCCGCCAGTACGCGCTGCGTGATCACGCTCGGGTCGTGCTCGTGGTAGTCGCTGGCGGTGACGCTCCACAGAATCTGGGCGAGTCCGAGGGAGCGACTGACCTCTGCCACCCGCTGATCCGTACGCCCTTGCGGCGGGCGCATCAGGGACGGTGCGCGACCAGTGAGTTGTTCCACCCGTTCCTGGACACGCGTGAGCTGGCGACGGATCTCGGCTTCCGGGACCTCTGTGAGCCGAGGGTGACTCCAGGTGTGGTTGGCCAGCTCATGCCCCTCAGACGCTTCCCGGCGTACGAGCTCGGGATGACGGGCCACGCCAGACTTGCCGAGCAGAAAGAAGGTCACATTGATGCGTTTTGCCTTGAGGATGTCCAGCAAGTGGGCCGTGTAGCGGTCCGGGCCGGCATCGAAGGTCAATGCCACGCACTTGGCCTTGCGGCAGTCCACCGGGTAGGGCTCGGCCCGGGACGGACTCGCGGACGGCTTGGGCTTCGGCTTCGCAGGGAGCGACGCGGCGCCGCAGGCAGCCAGAACGGCAGCTGAGGCAAGAGCGGCGGCCGTGCGCAGAAGGGAGCGATACGAGATCACAGCTGCGATCTGTAGCAGAGCCGAGGTGCGATGCTGCGCTGACACAGCGGCCGGCGCCGGGTTGCAGGCTGACGGAGCAGCAAGGTGCGAGAGCAGGTCGTCTCTCAGACGTCCCCGATCGGCAGAGGCTTGCCACACTCGACGCACTGCTTCCAGTCGAGGACCTCCTGTGGGAGAACCGGGTCGCGGCGGTGACCCGGGCCAGGCGCTCCCAGGTTGGGGCGGCCTCCCTGGAGTGGGGGTCACGTAGGTAAGCACGCAGGTAGCTGGGTCTGAGGAGATTCACCCATGGCCAGGCGCTCGATGAACGCGGTGCGTCCCTCGCCTGCTCGGGGGCGGGGCTGGATGGGGGGCTGTCTGATCGGGGTAGTGCAGAGGTACGTCGCGGTCACCATGTGTGCCTCGCGTCGGTCAGCAGCCGTGGGGACTGGGCAGCGACGTCGAGCGGGAGAGGTTGCAGGCTGTCCTGGGTGATCCGTTCGGTGCCGCTGAAGACCGCGTCGATCGCGGTTCCGCGGATCTGGCGGGAGAGCGCGCCGATCATGCCGCAGGGCGCGATCCAGGTCGTCCGGCCTCGGCCGCCCCTGACTTTTCAGCGGCGCAGCCCAGTCCCACAGAAGCGCGGTGGAGACCGGTTCCCGCCACCGTGCACCGCGCCGGCCAAGCGCCCCCAGGGCGGAGCGGTCCGGGAGTTCTTCATCCACTCTTGCCCAGCCAAGGAGTCGGAAGGGCCGGTCATGGGGCGATGAGATGCCAGAGCCCGCGTCTTGACGCTGGCTGCGACCGCCGCCGGCCTGTCGAGCACCGGCGCCACGTGCAAGAACAGCGGCACGTATCTCAGGCCGAGCAGTGCCTCATCACCAACTCCGCCTGACTGATAGCCCGTCGCTTCGCGCTAGTGGCGGCGCCCGTGACCCGGCAGTCCAGCAGGCATCGCGTACACGCTGGAGCCGCTACCGCCCGTGACCGGCTTCGCCCACCCTCCCTGGGCTCCGGCGGCACGAGCCGCACGGGGCCATCGGCACCACGACGGGGACGGGGACGCTTCCGCGCAGCGGGCGTCTTGATCGGTTCTCTGGACAGCGGGCAGCGCTGGTCCTCCGGCATGGAGTGACCGGCAAGCGTGCTTTGCTCGTGATACGAGCACAGGTGCCGCAGGCGCACTCGTAGCTGCTTATCAGTGTCGGACCGGCCACGATCACGGCCCCGGATTTCGGACAATCCCAGCGCCCTTCGGAAGCGTCGTGGTCGTAGATGCGGCGCTCCGCAGGCTCGCCTTCGTCGGGCTGCCGAACTCGGGACGTACGTATGCTTTCGTCGGTGCGAAAACGCGCTTCGGCATGTCACCCTCCACTCGCCCTGTCCTTGCCCCGACCCGCCAACTCGTCACCTTCGAGCGTTGTCGCGTTCTGCCCTGCACTGGCGCAGCCCACACCTGGGGAGGCCGGGTCGCACCGCAGGCAGCCAGCCGGTCGTGCAGGCGGGCGCCGCTTGGTGCCGCCGCCGCTGCCGTTCAGCGGAATCAGGGTCTCCAGGTGAGCGCCTTTGACCCAGGCGCCCAACAGGTCGCGATGCAGGGCCACGATGTCCTGGCGCAGTGCGAGGCCCAGGGCGGCCTTGGTGAACGAGCGACAGGTCGTGACGAACAGAGCAACGTCCGCACCGTGCTCAAGGCGGGCGGTGCCGACGAACTTCTGCATGTCCTGCGAAGACACGCTTCGGTGCGGCGCGTACTTCTTGCACTGGATCACCAGCTTGCGACCGTCGGCCATATAACCGACGACGTCCGCTCCCAGGTCACCGCTCCTGCCACTGACGACGACCTTCGTGCAGCCGTCCCGTCGGCACAGATCAGCGACGTACGACTCGAACTCCTGCCACGACAACGCATCGACCTCGGCCATCGACAACTCCCGCACCCGGGCTTCCGCCTGCGCCCGCCACGCACGGTCCTCGCCGACTGCCTGGCGGTGCGCCCTCAGCAGCCGCCAGCCTGTCCCGCTCACCACGGCCGTGGCGAGCACGGCCACGAGGACGGGCCACACCACCGACCAGTGCCCGGCCACCCACACCACGGCGATCCCCACCGCGAGCCCGCCCCAGAGCTGCAGCTGCCTGCGCGTCCGCTTCTTCAAGCGCCGCCGTCGTCGGCCTGCCGCCATCACTCCCCCACTCCCCCGGCCCGTGATCCGCGGTGCGCACCGGCGGGCGCCGTCCGGCCCGCGCGGGGGTTCATCGGCTGGCCTGGGTGACGCCGCTGGCGAGCTGCCCCAGGATGTTCACGATTCCCTGGCCTGCCGGGGTGGGTGCGATCAAGACGCCCAGCGCCAGGACGATGACGACGGTGAGCTTCTCGTCGAAGCGGCTTCGGGCCTCGGTACGACGCCGCAGTCGCCAGACGACGATGACCGCGAGCAGAACCGCCAGATTGATGGTCAGCAACCGCCCCAACCTCCCCCACCGACCGGCCACCAGTACACCGTGACGGCAGAACGCCGTCCCGGCCTTCCTGTGTAGCGGCGCCGCAGCGATGTTGGAGACGTGTTGCCCACGAATGGCACAAAGCCATCGGATCTGGCCGAATACCGCGCGGTGGATCAACCAGCGACTCGGGTTCACCCGTCACGAGCGCCGCAACTTCAGCCGGGCGCCGAGTCGTTGACTTGCGTCGGAAGCCGAGCCCGACGACCAGGCCGCTGGCACCCGCGGCGAAGACCATAGTCACGTCGACGCCGCTCAGGTACCGAAGCTTGTACTCGGCATCGGTCATCGGCCGCGCCCAGTCCCCGTCTCCTCGAACAGCTTCTCCTCCGGCCCGCGGAAGCGGAGCAAACCCTTGCGGAGCGGGTGCCCGTCGGGCGCCTCGAACGGGGTGCAGTCCACCGGTTCCTTGTCCAGGGCCAACCAGCAACGTCTGCCCGTGCTCCGAGCCTTGTCCCGTACGTCAGTGGTTCGCGTCAGCGGCCGCGACGTCGCGTCAGTTGCACACCAACGAAGATCGCAGCCGCGAGGATTACGGCGGCGAACAGTATTACGCCTCCACCGGGAAGCTTCGTCGGATGCGAATTGACTGCGTCCGGCGCGATTCCGTTCAACATCTGATTCCCCCTTCCCCTGCATGCGAGATGCATCGATCCGCCGCGTGCCGCGTCTCAACTGCGGCTCTGCAAGCCGCCGCTCACCTTCGGGGAGCCGATGCCCGCGCCAAGCGATGGGTGGTGGCTGCCATCCGAGACCAGCCCGATCACCGAGCCGATCGCATCGGTGAGGTAGCAGTAGCTTTTGCCCCCGGTCGTCAAGGAGTTGCCTCTCCGGGAGAGCAAAGCTGCGCGAGGGTCGCGGTGCCGGTCGGGCATCGCCGCGCTCGCCGCCTCGGCGTCACCGGTCGACCCGTGGCGGAGAAGCAGCCGGACGAGCGCCGTGTCATCGGGGATCAGATCGCCGCTCCGCAGTGCGGTGAGCACCGTGTCGTAACCCTGGTACGACTGCTGTAGGGCGGCCCGGCGGCGCGACTCGGGCTCGAGCCTGCGTGCACCAGCGTCGACCGGTGCAGAACGCCTGGCCAGCCTCGCCGTCGTCGCCCTGGACCGGCTCGCAGCCCTCGGCCGCAGCCGACTCGAGCGCCTTGAGTACCGGCCCGGGCACCCTCGGCGGCTTCATGGCCGGCGTCGGCCTGAGCCTCGACGGTCCCACCTCCCCCTGACAAGCCGAAGTCAGTGAACGAGGGAGGCCAGAAGCGCGCGCTCTCTGTCCGGGGCGAGGCCTGCGCGGCGTGGCCGGTGCAAGCCCTGCTCGCGTTCCCAGTGCAGTGTGTCGGCAAGGAGGTCGGTACGGGAACGGTGGCGCAGGCCGGCGGTAGCGGCGGCGGATCCGTCGCGCGCTGACCAGCCTTCCCACCCCGGTTCCACCACCCACATCGGCAATGAGTCCGGGCCCATGAACTGCGCCACTCCCTGTGCGAGGAGGTCGTGGGACGCCACCTCGATGACCGGTCCGGTGTGCCCGCCCACGCTGCGGGACAGGTCGATCCATTCGGCGAAGGGCACCACCGGGCCGACCGCGTTGTAGGTGCCTGTGGTTCGCAGTTCCGCGGCGTCGAGAAGCCAGCTCGACAAGTCGCGTGCATCGATGGTCTGTGTCGGGATGCGAGGGGTGTCGGGGACGAGCAGCGGCGCCCGGGGGGCACGGGCGGCGCGGGCAACCCAGTAGCCGGAACGATCGCTGTGATCGCCGGGCCCGCCGATGAGCCCGGGGCGTGCGATGAGAAGGCGGTCGGCCAGGGCTGCCCGGGTCAGGGTCTCACAGGCGGACTTGGCCTCGCCGTACTGTCCACGGTCCACCTCGTCGTGGTCTGCGCCGGGCAGCAGGGCGGCGGACTCGTCCGCGCCGGGCTCACCGTGAGTGGCATAGGCGCTGACCGAGGACACGTAGGTCCAGTGACGTGCCCGCGTGCTCAGGACCGCAACTGCGTCCCGTACGAAGCCTGGTTGCCAGGACAGTTCGAGCACAGCGTCCCATTCCCTGGTGGGCAGGGACGCGTACGCGGTGGGGTCGCGTCGATCCGCGGCCACCAGGCGCGCGCCTTCTGCCACGGGTCCGCTGTCGCCACGGGCCAGGCACGTCACGCGGTGGCCACGGTCGAGGGCTTGCCGGGACACTTCACGCCCCAGCCACGCCGTACCGCCGAGGACCAGAATCTCCAGGAGCTCCATGACGGAACTCAATCAGCGCAGCCGGAGCACGCCAAGGGTCTTCTGCGGTGGGCAGAGCCCGCACCTGTTCCAACGCGGAGCCGCCGCGCTTCGCGCACGGACGCGAGAGCTGACGGTATCGGGCCAGGACGAGAGCACGGCATCGGCCGAAGGGCCAGGATTCGGCGGCGGATTGGCCGTCGGTATCGTGTCGGGCGCTGGGGCGACACTGATGGTGGGCTTGGTACTGCTACGCCAGCGCCACCGCAAGGCCGCCTCCTGGACTTGCTGCACGCCGACCTTCGGGGGGGGATCCGCAGCGAAGAACCTCGGCATGGTGGCGCAGCAGCAGGGCGACCGAACCATGGACGCCTCGGGACCAGCGGGACGGTCTGATTCCTCTCGCCACAAGGTTCGTCCGGGCCGAGACCGGGGCGGTGCATCACCAGGCGGAAGGCGCTGCCGACGTGGTCGATCCGTCTCGGCGGCTCGCAACAGGACTACCACTGACAGGCGTTGCAGACGTCGTGGTGGCGGCATGACGGGGTGATGACTGACCCGCTGTTCCATCCCGCCGCGGCGAGGTTGTGCAGGGGGCGACGGCCTGGACGGCGCGGTGGAGGCCGTCGCCCCACTGGCGGAGTCGCGGAGGATTCTCCGCTAAACCCCGCCGCTCGGTGCGGGGACCTGTATCCCGCGACACCGGTCCCCGTTCGCGTCAGGAGCCGTCACCGAAAGCGTCGGCACCGATCCTTACCCTCACTGCCTCGCAGGCTAGGGCGGAATGGACGTGGCGGCGCAGCCGTACCGCGACATCAGTTCGCCGGCGGTTTCGAGCATCGCGCCACGGGACCGTGCGGCCGCGGTCCTGAACCGGTGTCTCCGTCATACAGCCGACTCTGGGCGAGAAGCCGGTGTCCCCTCGGCCTCACGCCTCTTCCTGACATCGCATCCGGCCGCATCCGGTGGTGAGTTTCGTAACGCGCACGATCCACCGGTCATCCGATCGATCCCAGCGAGCGGCCGCACGCGCCATTCTCGCAGCATGACTGACACCCCCCGCCCCCGTTCAACCCGCAGAAGCGTCATAGCCGCCCTGGGCGGTGCGACCCTCGGAGCGGCCGCCCTGGGGCTGACGACCGGACAGGCGACCGCGGCCGCGGACCGGAGCCGCGCTGACCAGACCCCGGCCCGGCCGGTCGCCGACTGCGTCCTCACGCCCGAGCAGACCGAGGGGCCCTACTACCTGGACCTGGAGACGGTCCGCAAGGACATCACCGAGGGCAAGCCCGGCGTGCCTCTCACCCTCCGCGTCAAGGTGATCGACACCGCGACCTGCGCCGCACTACCCGGCACGGCGGTCGACATCTGGCACTGCGACGCTCTCGGCGTCTACTCCGGATACGTCGCAGGCGGCTCGACCCCGGACACGACGTTCCTGCGCGGCGTCCAGCTGACCGACTCCACCGGCGTCGCGGAGTTCACCACCGTCTACCCCGGCTGGTACGTCGGCCGTGCCCTCCACATCCACGTCAAGACACATGTCGGCGGCACCGTCACCGACGGCAAGTACCGCGGAGGCCACGTCTCCCACACCGGTCAGCTGTACTTCCCGGAGACGTACAACAGCAGGGTCGCCACTCTGGCCCCTTACCGGAACAACACCGCCACGCGCACGCTCAACGCCAGGGACGGCATCTACCGCAACGGCGGGTCCTCCACCTTGCTGACGCTCACGCAGATCGGCAGCGACCTCGGCAAGGGTGTGACCGGCACCGTCGTGCTCGGCATCGACCCCGACGGCACGGCGAACTCCAGGTCCTCCGCCCGGGAGTGAGCGACTCGGCATTGGGAATGACAGGCGCATGACATGCGAGACGTGCGGTGCACCGCTGACCGGTCGACCGCGTCGCGGTCGACCGGCGCTACTGCTCCGACGCATGCAGACAGCGGGCGTTCCGGCAACGCTCGGCTCGCCGGAACTCCGGCCTGACGCAGACGGCCGTATCACCGCCCCCGCAGAGCGATGCCCCGGTGACCACCCAGGCCCGAGGCCTACCACGGGCACTCGACTCCTTCGTGGGCCGACGGGCCGAGCTGTCACGACTGCACACCCTGCTGAGGACGTCGCGACTGCTGACCGTGACCGGTGCCGGCGGCGTCGGCAAGACGCGATTGGCACTGGAGTTCGCCAAGGGGCTGACCGCCCGCCACGGGCGGGTCGACCTGGTCGAACTCGACGCGTTGCATGACGGCGCCGCGCTCGCACAGTCCGTCGCCGCCGCGCTGGCCGTGGGTGAACGGGCAGGACGATCCGGTGTCGACGTCCTGGTCCACGCGATCGGTGACACCCGTCGGCTGCTGATCCTCGACAACTGCGAGCATCTGGCGGAGCCCTGCGCCCGACTGATCGCGACGTTGCTGAGTCACTGCCCTCGGCTGCGCATCCTGGCCACCAGTCGGGAGGCCCTGCGGGTGCCCGGCGAGACCGTGCTCCGAGTCGGTGAGCTCTCGCTGCCGCCGGCCGACGCCGGAGACGACCCGGTCGTCCTCCTGCGGGCGGACGCCGTCCGGCTGTTCGTCGATCGTGCCGCAAGTCGCTCACCAGGATTCCGGCTCCACCGCGGAAACGGCCGGACGATTGCCGAGATCTGCCGCAGACTGGACGGTCTCACGCTCGCCGTCGAGCTGGCGGCCCGCCGGGCCGGGACCCTTCCGCTGAGTGACATCTTGGCGGGGCTGGGCGACCAGATGTCGTCGCTGTCCCTCTTGGCAGGCGGACACAGGACCGGACCCGGGCGCCACGGCGAGCTCGCCTCCGCGATCGACTGGAGCCACCGCCTGCTCGATCCGGCCGAGCAGGCGGTCTTCCGGCGTCTTGCGGTGCTCGTCGGCGGGTTCGACGTGGCCGTGGCGCGGGAGGTCTGCGCCGGTGACGGTATCGCACCCGCGCAGGTCCTCGGCATCCTGTTTGCCCTGGAGGCCAAGTCCCTGATCACACGTGTCCCACAGGCGGGGACCGCGCGGTTCAGACAGCTGAGCCCCATCCGCGCCTACGCCCTGGAGTGTCTGCTCGCATCGGGTGAACTGCAGACCACCAGGCGCCGGGTCCTCGAGTGGCTGAACGGGCTGGCCGACCGGGCCGGCGACGAGGTCTTCCCCGACCAGGCAGGCAGCCCACTGACCGTGGAGCGGGACAACCTCGTGGCGGCTTTGGCCGGCACCACCGTCCGCGACGGCGCCTCGCTTCCACGGCTGGTACTGGAACTGGCGCGCGTGCACTACGAGCAGGAACAGCCGTCAGCCGCCCGCGCGCTGCTGGCGAGACTGCTGCCGGAAGCCGGCGGGCGGATGCTCGGCGGGGAGGCGCCGGCGCTCGCCGCGCGCGTGGCCTGCCAGCGGGCCGACCCGGCACAGGCGCTGTGCCTCGGCGAGCGGGCGGTGGCCATGGAGCGCACGCGCGGTCACCCCGCCGGACTTGCCAACGCCTTGGACGCGCGGGCCGCGGCCCGGCTGTACCGCGGGGAGTTCGGCGCGGCCGTCGCGGATCTGCGCGAGTGCGTGGACGTCGTCGCCGCGCTGGGCAAACCGGAGGACACCGCGTGGTGCACCCATCACCTGGCCTGGGCGCTGCTGCAAGGGGGCGAGGAACAGGAGGCCGACGCGCTCATGTCCCGCTGCCTACCGGTGCTCAGGGCTCACGCCCCGTGGAGCCGGGTCGCGGCCGCTCTGCACACCGCGGGCGCCGTCCGGCTGGCTCTGGGGTACCTGGAAAGTGCCGAGGCCCTGTTCACCGAGGTACTGCGGATCGTCCCCGAAACAAGTCTTCACGCGCTCTACCCGGTGGAGGGCCTGGCCCTCGTGGCCGCCGAGAGCGGCGACATGCGGCGAGCCCTTCGACTGTACGAGGCGAGCGCGCAGGCACGCCGGCGACTCGACGCCGTGTCCGAAGCTCCGTGGCGACGCCAGGTGGAGCGAGCGGTGGCTCGTGCCAGGACAGAGCTCCCGGCAGCCGCTCGGGACGCGGCTGTCAGCGATGGCCGTCGGCTGTGCGGGAACCGGCTTGTCGCGTACGCGCTGCGGACAAGGAGCGGCGACCACCGAACGACGAGGGACGCCGTGGAGGTCGTCGGCGACCGGTCCACGCTCACCGGGAGGGAGTTCATGGTGGCCCGGCTCGTCGCCGACGGACTGACCAACCGGCAGATCGCGGAGCGGCTCGGTCTTTCGGCACGTACGGTCGCCACGCACCTGGACAAGGTCCGCGACAAACTCGGCATGCGGTCGCGCACGCAGATCGCCCTGTGGGTGGCCGCACGGACCAATGCCGAGGACAGGTACGGGTGACCTCACCGGCAACTGTCGTGGGCCGGTGGGCGTGCTCGGGCGGAGCCACGAACGATGAGTAGACCTTTCCGGCGCCCGCGCGGATCGATGTGGAGTCCGGATGGACCGCGCAGTGCGAGTCCCTGCCGGGCGCAGCAGGAGAGGATCTCGTCTTCGGGTGGCCAGTCGACGGGGAATGTCACGAGGGTGGGCGCGTGCGCAGGCGCCGATGCCGTCGCAGATGGCGGTGATGGCTGACTGGCGGATGAAGCCGATGAGGCAGGCGAGGCTGCCGATGCCCGGCGGTCCGGGGCGGGAGTGAACAGAGCCATCTGGTCGTCCAGCGGCTGCTTCTCCCCACATGAGGAGGACTTGGCCATGGCGCTCTCGTGATCTCACAGCCGGCAACATCACGGAGAGCCGTGCCTCACTACTGCCTGTCAGGCCCATCGTGACGGGCGCATGCCCCTGATCTACAAGGGTCAGAAGCGGCAGGAGCGCGTGCTGCCGGCCCCACTGGATGTGCTTCCGGCAGTACGTCACCATTCCCGCTCTCCGCCCCGTCCCACCTCGCGCTCAGCAGGCTGTCCTCGTGTCCTACCCGAGACGATCGTCGTCGACCGCGGCAGAGTCTTCTCGTCTTGGCATGGCTCGGCGAGCAGGTTGTGGGGTCCATGATCCGGGTCGACGCAGAGCGCCTGCGGGAAGGCCTGCCGGCGTGGACTATTGCAGCCGGCGGTGTTCCGTTGTCCCGTGGGACTGCGGCTGACGAGGCCTCGGTCGGCGAATGCATGGGCGGGGCACTGCGATTCTCCTTCAGGGTAGTTCAGGCGGCGGAAGGGAACTGCTCGGGCGTGAAGTCCCCGTGGGACTCGTCGACGTGGGCTCTGGCCGCGGAGAGGAGTTCGGCGGTGTGCTCCGCGTCGTGCCGGCGCACGGCGTGCTCCAGTCGCACCAGCAGCCGCGAGAATTCCAGCGGGGTGTAAGCGGTGGCCGCCAGACTCGCGTGACCTGCGGCGATGAGCCTGCGTGCGGAGCCGAGTACCGGAGGTTCGATGGTCGAATCGAGGATGACCCTCGCATGGCGCATCGTCGGCAGGAGGGTGGCCACGCGCGCCTCGTCGCGCTGTGCAAGAGCTGGGTAGAGGGACTCTCGCGCCTGGTTCTGCCCCGCTGTGATGCTCTTCTCGAAAAACATCTGGTCCAGCCGGGCCAGCAGTGCCGCGCCCTGCCCGAGGACGGACGCTGCGGCCTCGTCGCGGATCTGAAGGATCGTTGCGATGTTCTCCTCCTTGAACGGTCCATGGTGCCCCGTCCGCTGGTCCATGTACCGCAGAATCTGGGCGCCGCCGACCCCCACCCCGTCGGTGCCGGTGTACGTGACGTCGGCGAGGTGGTGGAAACGGAAGCCGGCGGAGAAATAGGTGAGGAGACCGGCCTCGTGCGCGCGGTGCACCAGGGTGACCGCCTGCTCGAAGGTGAGCTGCTCGATGACACAGCGGCTGGGGTAGGTGTCGGCCGTACCGTCCCAGGTCACCTTGTCGAATCCGGCCTCGGCGACCAGCTCGATGCCGAGCAGCCCCACCTGGAAGCGGTCGCTGATGGTACGGGGACGTCCCCCATGGGACCGCTTCGTCGCGGGCCGGTCGTCAACGATGGGTGTGTTGAGGTTGAAAGCGGCGGACAGGGTCTGGGTGTGGCGGTTGCGCCGTACATTCCCGACGATGGCGCGCATGAAGTCGATCGCCTCGGTGGCGGTCATCCGCTCCATGGCCAGCTTGCACTCGGTCAGGCCGTCCATGAACAGCGCGGAGCATGCGGCGGACACGGTGTGCACGGTCTTCAGCAGGGAGTCGGCGACGTTGCCCTCGAACATGGGGCGGCCAACGTAGGAGGAGACCGGTGCCTGCGTGCCGGTGTGCAGGCGGACCCGGGGGATCGACTGCGGTGCCGGGATCCGGTAGGGCTCCACGGCCTCACGCTCGTGAGTGCTGCCCCGCTCGAGGTGCTCGATGTGCACGATCACCCCTCGGAGGTTCTCGCTGCGCCGTGTGGTACCGAGGAGGTGCCCTTCGCCAGGGTCGGTGATCGACATGTAGCTCTGGGTGTCTCGGAAGCCGGGGCTGCTCCAGGGGCGGACGGGCAGCGGCACTCGCTCACCGTCCGAGACCAGTGTGTAGGCGAGATGTATGGCGAGGACCTCGTCCTCGCCGAGTGCCCTGCCGCGTTCGCGCGCCGCGACGAGACACCTGGCCACAGCGGTCAGATAGTCATCGCTGTCCAGGTCCGTTTGCTCAGGCCGATGCGCGCACACCTGGTCCTGCGCCCGCGAGCGGACATGGACTTCCGCCGCGTCCTCGGTCGTGACGACGCGGAAGTCTCCGTCGACCGGCGGCTCGGTCCCGCTCGTCCCGTGCTCGATGACGTACATCCGGCGGCACTGCTCCTTCAGCGTGTCGATCCCCTGCTGCCGGTCCGCGACCATGGGCAGGATCGCTGCCATCTGATCGGCGAATTCACCTGCCTCGGCGGGATAGTCCTCCAGCAGCCCCGCCACCAGTTCCTCGACTCGAGTACGCAGGCTCGCTACGTCGTCCGGCCCACGCAGGGCGAACGGGCGGCGTTGTACGTAGCTCTCGTCGGTGCGGTGACGCGTGGTCAGGGCGGTGCGCTGCCAGGCACAGACGTTGATCGCGTACTCCAGCACCGCTCGGCGCACCGCTCCGTACGTGAAACGGCGGATTCGTCCTTGGTGGTGGGTGTGAACCTCACAGGGCATGGTTTTGTCCTTCCGGAGGGGTGTTCCGACGTGGTTCGGATTTCGGGCTCGACGGTCGGCGGATCGGTGCGAGGAGGGCCGTCATCCCGGGGCATCCGTCGAGGGCGGCAAAAAAGATCCATCAGTGCGGGTTTCCGCCTCACCTACGGACCGCATGTCCGACGAGCCACGCACATCAAGTAGGCCCCGCCGACGAAACACAGTCACTCCCCGAGAACTCGGCACTTGACGAAAGCCACCAGCACGCGATATGGAATGCGCCCCGCCGCATGCAGGAGCGCATGGCGGATCGCGCCTTGCTCACCCGGCTTCATGCCGAGCGCTCCTGAAAAGTGCAGGTCACTGCAGGTGACGCCCATGGGGGTGAGGAGTTCATCACCTGCGCGCGAGGGCGTCGGCATCATCGAGGTCGTGCCCCGATCAAGGACGTCGGGGTCTTCGCCCTCCTGCCCCCAGCGGTGGGCGGTGGACACGTGACGTGGCCGCTACGGGCGGCGACCGCCATCTCGCTCGCATCGGTGACCAGCGATGTGCGCATGTGGTCGGCGACAGTCGCCCAGACCGGCCGCAGAACGCCTGCGGGCACCGCACGTCCGGGAGCGGACCGGGCATCTGGCGGTGCCGTACGGGCACCGGAAACGGATGCCGGCCGGACACTCCTTCCCCCTGGAGAGGTGGCCGGCCGATCAACGCCGCACTCCGGCCGGAGAGAGGATGGCCGCAGAGCGGGCGGCGGACCTGGACGAGCTGGGAATGGTGTGGACCCGGCCGACGCAGCCTGGGAGGAAACCTGTCCCCCGGCCGCGCCCGCCACGCCGAGACCCGGCACACTGGCGGCTCAGGTGACCGCGACGGCGCTGACCATGGAAGTTCGATCACTTCTTCGGGGGGCGGGGCGCTGCTCGGTGTCGTGGGCGAAGGTGTGGGTGCGGCCGTCCGGAGTCGTGCGGGATCGGACCTGGTCGACACGGGCCGGAGGTGGTGCTGGTCACGCCGCCGAGCGGGTCGGTGTGGCGGACGCAGTTGCCCTCGCCGTCCCACTCCCGGCCCTCGCTGTTGCCGCCGGGCGCGGTCCGGGTGAGGAGCCGGCCGTCGGCGTCTCAGGTGAGGCGGCTGATCGTACCGAGGGCGTCGATCAGCTCGATCGGAGGGCCGAAGGCGTCTCGGCGGCAGGCCGTGCGGGAGCCGCGCGCGTCCCGGCGGCAGGCCGTGCGGGCAGCGCGCGCGTCCTGTACGGCCACCGGGAGCCCGGACGGGGCCGTACGACCTGGTCGAAGCGCTGCAGTGGCCGCAGGCGAGACGGGCTCGGTGGCGGGCGGCGGCCGTGAGCGGGCGCGTGCCGGCCGGCCTCGGGCTGATGTGGTGGCAGGACGTTCGATAATGCCTGGGCTATGGATCCATGCGCATCACGTCGTTGATCACTGTGCGTGGGTCGGGAAAAGTGAGGGCCATGTCTACGATTCCTGACCCGACGGTGCTGCACCCCTTGGCAGGACACCAGCGAGTGGTCCTGCTGAAGCCCCTCGTCACGTAGAGCGTGGCGGCGTCGAAGCCTTCCGGCGCACGGCCCCCGCCCTCCCAGCCCAAGAGCCGCAGGGGCGACGCGGTGAGGTTCGCCCAGTGCACGTCGGAGCGGGCGGTGGTCGAGCAGGTGACGACCGGGCCGGGGTGCCGACGAACCTGGGATCGCCCGGTCCATGTACTGCTGGCGTACGGCGACGCGGTCGGTGTTGACGGCCGCCGCCTTCTCCAGCGTCCCGGCGAGCTCCTGCCACCAGGAGTCCGGCAGCTGGGCCTCGTGCTGGAGGATCGGGTCGTCGGACAAGACCGGCTGGTCGACGCGCACCGACCGCTCCGCCCGGTAGGCGGTACCGTCATCGACGGCGTCGTGGACGGCCAGGAGCGCGGGCCGGTGCCCGTCCAGGTCACCGAAGGCGTGCTGGGCGTCGAGGCGCCGTCCCACAGCTTCCTCGACGCCTTGTCCTCCGGCGCGGACACCAGCCGCAGCCACGCCGGTTGGCTATCGGGGTGCGGGCCGGGGCACCCAGGGTGCGTCCGGCCCATCCCCGGAACTCCCCGCCCGGCTCGACTCGTACGTCCAGAGGCTCAGCCCTTTGAGTCCCGCCCGATTGCTGCCGCCCTTTGCGGCTGGTGACACGGTCCTGACCGGCACCCCAACACCCTGGCCACCCGGGTACGGGCCGACGTCCGACAGGCTCGGACGGCGCTGAGCCGAGCCCGGCTGAGCCACGGCGAGGGCAGCCCCAGCCCCGCCAGGCGTTGACGCTATGGAGGTTTCCGGGCGAGCCGGATTTTCCTCTTTTCGACCAGATCAGTCCCTTTTGGCGATGAACAGCGCGGTTCGCGTAGACCTTACGCAGCTCAGGAGTCGGTCTGGATGGCTCCAATCGGGATGCATCTATGCCCGGAAAGTTGCGCCTGGCAAAGGGAAGCGCCGGTCAGGTCGGCCTCCTCCGAGACGAACTGCCAGACCCAGTGGTAGTACTCGGTGTTCGCTCGCAGAGTGCCGAACACCGGGTCGATACCTTCGACGCCGTCACCCCCGTAGAGCATCTGGTCCTCGGTCAGGTAGGGCGTTGCGTCATCGATCACGTCTCCGATGTGCTGGTCCTTGTCGGCCTCAAGGCTGGGATACGCAATACCCAGGTCCGCGTAAGGCGCGTGGATGCTACGGTTCCGCGGCTCGGCTTCCACCCGCAGCAGCAGAGCCAGGGCCTTCGTTCCAGCCGGTGGCGGATTGTTCGGCACGTCCACCATGGTCTTGGCGTTGAGGATCTGCACCTTGTACGTGTAGGCGCCGCGCACATGCAGCACCGGCTTACGCACCGGCGGCATCGTGGGACGCGACGGCTGGTCGGTCGGATTCTTGCCTGGCGAGGGAGCCTGGACCGTTCCCGTCGATCCGTCTGTCGGGGCGCTGGCCGTGTCGTGGCTGCCGCAACCCGTCAGTGTGCTCATCACAGCAACTACGGTGCACCCCAACCACTTTGAGACATGGGACCGTCGATCCGCACTCACACTTCCCCCGCTTCCAGCACATCAGCAGCCCAGTAGACGATCAGCTTAGAGGTTGTTAGGACCGGCACCGTCCGGCAGTAGACGACACCACCGCCCGTGCTACGACAGTCTTGGGGGACAGACCCAGCCGCCCGAGTACAGTCAGCGCCCCCGACCGGCGTTACTGAGCTCTTCGGATTGTTGTCGGCTGTTGGGTGAGTGTGAGTCCGGTGCCGGTGAGGCAGCCATCGATCAGGTCGGGACGGAGCTGGATGTGGCGCATTCCCCGGCGGAGGGTGCGCTCGAGGTGCTCGTCGTCGGTGAACGCGGTGTTGGCCAGTGGGCCACGCCGTAACAGCGACCAGACGCCCTCGACCGGGTTCAAGTCGGGTGCATAGGAAGGCAGTTGCACGATGGTCAGCCAGTCATGTGCGTCCGCGTACTCACGCATCCCGGCGGCCCGGTGCGTGTTCAGATTGTCCCAGACCAGCACAATGGGAGCCTGCAGCTGGATGTGCGCGCGCACGACCAGGTCGCGGTAGTCGCTCCACGCGAAGGTGTCGCGTCCTTTGCCCCGGTGCTTGCGGTGGCGGCGCGGCCGGTAGATCAGCCGAGAGATCTCGCCCAGCTTGTAACAGCACATCGCCGTGATCGACCAGCGGCGCCAGGAGCGACCCCGCACCCGCACCACCGGCGTGTGCCCACGCCGGCCCCAGGTGCGGGCGCGTGGCGGTGTCATCGAGAACCCGGCCTCGTCCTCGAAGACGATGTACGCGCCCAGCGCCGCCGCAGTCATTCCGCCTGCGGCCACACATCCTTCTTCCACAAGCCCACCGCCTGCTCGTCGCGCTCGAGAGCTCTGCGGGCTGGAGATTGCCAGGACCAGCCGTGCCGGTGCACAGCCGCCACACGGCCGCCGACGAGCAGTCCAGCCGGAACGTCCGGGCGATCAGCGACCTGATCCGGGCCAGGGTCCAGCGCTGGTCCTCCCAGCCATGGGCGGCCGGCCCTCGCGCCAGGTTTTTCTCCAGCTCAGCGAACTGCTCATCGGAGAGCTTGGGCAGTTTCGATGGCCCTGCGGACGCGAGGGCGGCCATTCCGCCCTCCCGCCAGGCGCGACGCCAGCGTTCCACCGACCGCTCGCTGACCCGCAGATCCTTCGCGATCACCGCGGTTCTCTCACCACGAGCGAACCGCTCGCCCGCCTCATACCGGATCCGCTCGCGAAACCGTCGTCGCTCCGCGGTCAGCCCACCACCCTGCGCATACCGCATACCACCGGCCTACCGCAGGGATCACCACACGTCACCACCCCCGACAACAACCCGAAGAGCTCAGTAGGTACTCCGCCTTGAGGACACCGGTGAACTCGCCGGCACCGTGCGAGGACAGATCATGAAGGTGGCTGCGGCCGAGTCCGCCGTGGCGGTGGTCGTCGGCACAGCCCTCGCCGCCGTGACGACCGTACTGGCCGCGGCGACCCGGCATGCCTCGCTGAGCAGGCTCGTGACGGTGGCTCCTACGGTGCTCCCATGGACCCAGACAGGGGGACCGTCGCGATCCGCGCCCTCGTCGCCGCGTCGGCCGCGACCTGGAGTGCAAGCCGTCGGCCTGCGCTCAAGAGCACCTCTTTACCCAAGCTTGGCCCCAGCGGACGCAGGCGACCGCCCATACCGATCACACACCCCAGGCCACGACACCGCCGGCACCCAGGCAAGGCGTCCTCCAGTCGGGCACTCCGACCCGGCCGCTGAAGCTGATCACCCCGTCAGCCAGTGCGTCCTCCGCGTCGCCGCGCGACTCGTCCGGCGGCAGCACGATCACCGAGTCGCCGGTGGCCGGCCCACCTTGCTGTGCAACGCCTCCTCCATGGTTGTCTTGTTCCGGTCGGCCGGCACCGCCACCGCCGAACTCCGCTGGTTGGCGTTCGCCGCGAGCAGATCGCTCACCACCGTGAACACCTGCTCCGACCAACCCGGCACCACCCCGCGGCCGCGTTCCAGCAGCGTGGAGCGGCCGCGCCGGGAGCGATGAGCCGCTCGGTCAGCCTTGTCGTGATGCGACCGACGAGGGTCGAGACGTACACCAGGGCGACCAGGGCGACCAGGGCCAGCAGCACCGACAGCGCCACCCGCAGCGGGGTGCCGGTGGTGCCGCCCAGCCGCAGAGTCTCCCCGGTGAGGCACCAGTCCGCCGCCGGCTTCCCGGGGAGGGTGGCGGGGGCGTGTCTGCTCGTCCACACCAGCGCGACGCTCTCGGGAATGACGACGGCCAGGCAGACCGCCACCAGCCAGCCCAGCAGGGCGGAGGTGCCGTACGCCAGGGTCGTGTCGAACCAGTACCGCGACCGGGCACCCATCCCGTGACCCCGCTGCTCCACCGTGTTCCCCTGCCGCACGCAGGCCTGTAGGGGGCAGTGTCCTGATCCGGGGGGCCCGCGCCGGGCGGCACGGCGTGTGATTCATCCCTTCGCCGTAACCGGATGCGCCGGCCCGCCCCGTCGTGCCTCAGCGCACCCACACCGTTCCGGTTTGAACCGCGGCTTTCCCTCGTCCGTGGCAACTAGCCGCGATCCGGGGCGCGTCGGCCGCACGGGCCAGTAGAAGTTCGCCATGACCGATGACCACCAGGCGGACGCCGGCAACGGCGGCCTGACCAGGCGCACCCTCACGACCGCCGCCGGCACGACCGCAGCGGCCACCTTCCTCACTGCCGGCGGGGCGGCGGCGCTGCCCGCCCGGGCGCCCGCCCGAGGCCCAGCCTCTGCGGCCCCCTCCCAGGCGCGCGGCGCGGACTTCGACCGCTGCCTCGCCGTCGCCCGGGCCCTGCTCGTCGTCGACTCCGGCGACCGGCACCTCGTCCCCGGCTACCAGCGGGTGCTCAGAGACGGCCTGCCGCGGGCGCGGGCCGGCGGGGCCAAGAACGTCCTCGTCGTCGGTGCGGGGCCGGCCGGCCTCGTCACGGCCTGGCTGCTGCGGCGGGCGGGGCACCGGGTGACCGTCCTGGAGGCCAACGGCAACCGGGCGGGCGGACGCATCAAGACGTTCCGCCGCGGCGGCCACGAGAAGGCGGCGCAGCCCTTCGCCGACCCGCGCCAGTACGCCGAGGCCGGTGCGATGCGGCTGCCCGGCAGCCACCCGCTGGTGATGGACCTCATCGCCCAACTGGGTCTGCGCAAACGGCCGTTCCACTACGTCGACGTCGACGCGGACGGACGCCCCGTGTCCCACACCTGGATTCACGTCAACGGCATCCGAATGCGGCGCGCCGACTACGCCCGCGCACCCCGGCGCATCAACCGCTCCTTCGGTGTCCCGCGCGCCCACTGGGACACCCCGGCCGCGGCCATCCTGCGCTCGGTACTCGACCCGGTCCGCGACGAGTTCAGCACGGCCGGCCCGGACGGCAAGCGGGTCGACAAGCCGCTGCCCGAGCGGGTCCGCGGCTGGGCCAGGGTGATCCAGCGCTTCGGCGACTGGTCGATGTTCCGCTTCCTGACCGAGCACGCGGGCCTGGACGAGCGGACGGTCGACCTCATCGGCACCATCGAGAACCTCACCTCACGGCTGCCCCTGTCCTTCGTCCACAGCTTCATCGGCTCGTCCCTGATCAGCCCGGACACGGCGTTCTGGGAGCTGGAGGGCGGCACGGCCGTCCTGCCGGACGCCCTGCTGGCCAAGGTCCGCGACGCCGTGCGGTTCGACCGGCGGGTCACCCGGATCGAGTACTACGACCCCGACCGGGCCGGGGGCGACACGCGGCACGTCCACGCCAAGGGGCCCCACGTCTGGGTGGACACCGTCTCCGAGGGGCGCCACGGCCCGGTCGTGCGGGAGCAGTTCACCGCCGACGCGGCCGTGGTCACCGTGCCCTTCTCCGGTCTGCGCCACGTCCAGGTCAGCCCGCCGATGTCGTACACCAAGCGCCGGGCGGTCACGGAGCTGCACTACGACTGCGCGACCAAGGTGCTGCTGGAGTTCAGCCGCCGCTGGTGGGAGTTCGAGGAGTCCGACTGGAAGCGGGAGCTGCACCGCATCGACCCCGGTCTCTACGACGCCTACCGCACCGGACGCACCCCGGGCGACGGCAGCCTGCTCGGCGCCCACCCGTCCGTCCCGGCCGGCCACATCACCCCCGGCCAGCGCGTCCACTACGCCGCCAACCGCGCCGTCGCCCGCGACCAGCCGGAAGCGGCCGGTGTCATCGGCGGCGGCTCGGTGTCGGACAACGCCAACCGCTTCATGTACCACCCGTCCCACCCGGTCCCCGGCAGTCCGGGCGGGATCGTCCTGGCCTCCTACAGCTGGGCGGACGACGCCCTGCGCTGGGACTCCCTTGACGACGACGCCCGCTACCCGCACGCCCTGTGCGGCCTGCAGGAGGTGTACGGGCAGCGGATCGAGGTCTTCTACACGGGCGCGGGCCGCACCCAGAGCTGGCTGCGCGACCCCTACGCCTACGGCGAGGCGTCCGTCCTGCTGCCCGGCCAGCACACGGAACTGCTCCCGTCCATCCCGGCACCGGAGGGCCCCCTGCACTTCGCGGGCGACCACACCTCCGTGAAACCGGCGTGGATCGAGGGCGCGCTGGAATCCGCCGTGCGGGCCGCGCTGGAGGTCCACACCGCGTGACGCGCCAGCTGGCGGCCAGGAGTTCGTCCGCGTCCACGATCCGGTAGGCGTACCCCTGCTCGGCAAGGAAGCGCTGCCGGGGGCGGCGGAGTCCTGGTCGATGGTGTCGCGGGCGACGACCGAGTAGAAGTGCGCCTGGTGGCCGTCGGCCTTGGGGCGCAGCACCCGGCCGAGCCGCTGGGCCTCCTCCTGCCGGAAGCCGAAGGTGCCGGACACCTGGATGGCGACCGTGGCCTCGGGCAGGACGTCACCGGACAGGCAGCGCGCGTCCCACTGCGGGTGCGGGGCGACCTTGGGTGACACACCTTGCGGAGGGCAACCCGTCTCGCTTCGGACCGCCCCACTTCGCCCGCAACTTGCTGGCGTCCCGGCCGTCGACGCAGTGGGCGGCGGTGACGACCTTGATGGCGGAGAGCAGGAAGCCACCGCAGACAGGAGGCCACCGCAGACGTGTGATGTCCCCGTCCAGGTCTGTGTCGCGACGCTGACCTGGTGGGGCACGGGCTGTAGGGCGGCGTCCGATCCGCCAACGATGGCGTGGGCCGGGGTGGTGCCGGGCAGTGCCAGGCAGAGCGTGGCGGCTGAGGCGTGGCGATTACCGGGTCCCCCGCACGTTGCCCCTCGACGAGTGTGCGGCGGGGAAAGCGGGTGATGCGGAATCGGCGGCCGTGCGATGCTTCGCGGGGTCATTTCACGAGGACAGAGCAGGAGCACCCATGCCGTTCACGCAGACGCCCTCGGGGCCGGTCCACTGGGTCGCGGAGGGGGACGGCAGTCCGCTGGTTCTGCTGCATGGTCTGGGCGGCGACATCTCGTTCTGGGAGGCGGAGCGCACGGCCCTGGCGGACCGCTTCCGGGTGCTCTCGATCGACCTGCGCGGCTCCGGCCGGACGCCCGCGTCTGTCGACGGCCACACCATCGAGGACCTCGCCGACGACGTGGCCGCCGTCCTCACCGACCAGCGGCTCGATTCCGCACACGTCCTGGGGTTTTCCATGGGTGGTCTGGTGGCGCAGGCCTTCGCGCTCAGGCACCCGGCCATGCTCCGGCGGCTCGTCCTCGCCTCCACGTTCGCCGTGATGAACCGGACGACTGGAGCAAGCTGTACCTGGCCCAGCGGACCTTCGACGCAACTGGCCATCTGACCGCCGTGGCAGCGCCCACCGTCGTGATCGCCGGGGGCGAGGACCGGCTCGCCTCGGTGGAGGACACCGAGGTCCTCGTCCGCTCAATCCCCCGGGCGACCCTCCAAGTTCTGCCAGATAAAGGGCACTTGGTGAACGTTGAGGATCCCGAGAACTTCCTCGTCATCGTGCGTTCGCACTTCCTCGCCGGTCCTGACCTCAGCAGCTGACCAGCCGAAAGTCTCCGTCATTGCTGCCGTGGGTCGGACGCCCGGCCCGGCCCTGCGACAGAACACCCCCGCGTCGGCGGGGAGGACTCGGCCACCTGCCCGACGTACGAGCCGGATCCCGGAACACCCCACGTCGGCGGGGAGGACTCGATCTGGCCCAGCGCGGGGCGCCAGGTCAGTCCGCCGTGGTCCGTTGCTGCCGGTAGCGGGCGGTGATCCGGCTGCCCTGGGAACCGGCGCGCAGCGCGCCCTCAAGGCGGCCAGCGCGTCCACCGCAGCCGGGTTGCCGAGGCCGGGCACGCACACCGTCTCACCGTCGCGCAGCGCCACCAGCGAGGCGTCGACGACGTATTTGGGTGGCATGCCGCCGTCGTCGTGGACCTTCTCCTCGCCGGGAACGGACACGTCGCCCCGGGTGAGGTGGAACTCGGTGGCGGTCAAGCCCGGGCAGAGGACCTGCACGGTCACCGGGGACCCGGTCAGTTCGGCGGCAAGGGTACGGACGAACGTCACGACGTACCCCTTGGTGCCGCCGTACACGGCCCGGTGGGGCAGCCGCTCCGGCGGCGGGCTTCCGGCGAACGCCAGCAGCGAGGCGACGTTGACGACGGCGCCCCGCCCGCGCGCCGGCATTTCCGGCACGGCGGGCCCGGGTCAGCACCGTCAGGGCGGTGACGATGACGGCGAGCACCTGGGCCGGCAAGCCGGCTTCGGTCTCGGCGAACGGCCCGTAGCCGTTGATGCCCGCGTTGTTGACGAGGAGGTCCACGTCGGCGGCACGTTCGGCGACCCGGACCATGTCGGCACCTCGGGGAGGTCGGCGGCGAGGGGTTCCACCGTGCCGCCGGGCTCGTCGCGCAGCGCGGCGGCGAGCTGCTCCAGACGGTCGCCGCGGCGGGCGACGAGGAGGAGGTCCCGGCCCCGTTCGGCGAGCCGGCGGGTTGTCCGAAGCCGAGATCGCCGAACCGGTCAGCGGTCTCTCCACGCTGCCGACCGCCGCTCCGTGGCCGCTTGCTGTGCCCGCGAAATGCGCTGCGTGCGGACACACCGGTTTCGCCAGTGGCCGGGACACATCGGGGGCCTCAGACGCGAATCGCGTGCCGGGCGGCCGCCGAAGTTCGACAAGGACGACTACAAGCAGCGGCACGCGGTCGAGTGCGGGATCAACCGGCTCAAGCGTCACCGGGCCGTCGCCACCCGGTACGACGAACTCGCCGTCCGCTACGAAGCAACCGTGCTGGTCGAAGCCATCAACGAGTGGCTGTGACCAGCACTTTCGCAACAGGCCCTAGGAGCCACGCCGGTGATGTCCCGCTGAAGCCCTGACGATGGCCGGTGGCCGCGGCTACTCTGACCACCAACCCGGGGGGGACATGAGCATCATCCAGAACATTCCGATGCCTGACGAACTGATCCAGAAGGCGATTCTTGTCGTGTTCGGAGCGGGCGTCTTAGCACTCTTCAAGCTGTACGCCACGGTGAAAGCCTGGGTCGAGAGCGCCAAAGCCATAGCGGCGACGACCCGCAAGGCAGCCCGGACCGCAGCTGATCTTCGGGCTTCGGCACGCCGGGTGACGGCGGAGCGTCCGGCCGCCGCTGCCATTCTGACCGGCTACCTCGTGCTGGCGGAGGTCGCCTGGCTGCTCTACTCGCTGGCCTTCGTGAACCTGGCTGCCCTCGCCTACTCCACCCCGACCCAAGAGGCATTCACCGACCAGACCGCCATCGCGGGATTCGCACCCGCCGCATGGCTGCACTGGTCACAGACGACGACCGCCTATGTGCTTCTCGCGGTCTTCCTGCTGGGCTGGATGACCGTCAAGGACGCACCGACGCCGGGCGCGTACTTTTTCGCCTGGATACTGGTCCTGCCCGCACTGTGGGTCGTCCCCGTCGCTTTCACCACGGTTCTCGACCTCATGGCCGGCATCTTCTCCTTCGACGACTCAACGCCCTTCGACGGCGACGAGGCGGCCCGCGGACTCGTCCTGTGCGCCCTCGTAGGCCTCTACTTCAAGGCGACTCATCTGGCGCTGAACGGCGGGCAGCAACTCGGAAACATCTGGCTACGAGGACGGTCCGCAACCGTCTGAGTCGACGCGGGCAGGCGAGGAGCCGGCGGGAGGGTGCCCCACGTCACCGGCCCAGCCGTATCGCCCGCCACCAGGAAGTCGCTCGGCCTGGTGCCGGGGTGGCGCACAAGCCGGGTGAAGACCACGTGCCCGTCCACCTCGAACGGCACTCCGCCCCGCCGACGCGGCCGGATCAGGTGCGGCCTGGTGCCGTGCAGGACCCAGAGCGTGGCGTGGTGCCGCGAGTGGATGACGCCCTCCAGCCCGCGGGGCCCTGCACGATCTCCCAGTCGATGTACTGGCTCATCGTGCCGGGCGCCTCCTGCGCGGCAATCCGTGCCACTCGTGCGGTGCGCTCCCGGAGCTTGCGCTCCACGCGGCCGCCGCGTAGCCGCAGGAAGCGGACGATCCGCCCCGGCTCGACCCTCACCTCCGCGCTCACGGCGCCCCCACCTCAGTGCAGGGCAGGCACGGCGGCAGCGCCACCGTCACGGTCTATTTGCAGCGGCGGATCTTCTAGGGCCCGTCACCGGAGTCTGTTAAGGCCGCCCCGCCAGGACGGGCCGACCCCGGTGAAGGTTCCCGAGGCGCAGTTGCTCGGCGGCGCGAGTAGCCAAGAAATAGGGGCCGGCAGATCGCCACTCTGGCCTGCGAGCACGGCGTCAGCCGCGACGCCATCCGCACGGCCGTCGCCGTCCTCAGACCCCAGTGCACGTCCGCCGACCACGAGGACGCCCCGCCGGACCACCGCCGCGTCGTGTCGCTCCGGAACCAAGCGGCAGCGCTGCGCATGCCCGACCGACGAAGGAGCCTTGCTGCGGCCGCGGGCACGGCACGGGCCCTGGGGAAGGGCTCCCCGGTCGACGGGCGCTCACGCGGCCTGGACGGCTCGCCGGGCGCGGGCCAGCTGGCGCAGCTCGAAGCGCGCCACCGGTGCCGAAGGGACGGTCTCCCAGTAGGGGTGCCACCACAGCCGTACGGACAGGCGCAGCAGGCGGCGGCGCAGAGCGGTGGTGTCGCGGGGGTGGGGTGCGGCGAGTGCTTGGTAGGTGGCGTTCCAGGCGGCTTGCGTCTGCACCAGGTCGTCGGGGAAGTCAGTCACGTCCATACTTGCATTAGATCGCGTGTTCGAATTCAGTGTCACTTCGGACATGCCTTGCCCGGGCAACCCATGGGAGTCAGGACACGGCTTTCGGTCGATCTGGAAAACACCCCGGCTCAGCTGCCGACGCCCCCTCCCTCCTCCTGACCTGGCCTGACCTGGGATTTCCCAGACGGTAGGGCCCAGATCAGCCAGCGAAAGACCCTGCTCTCGGCCTGGCGCTACAAGCGCTGCGGCAGGGCCCTGGACTTCGGCCGCCCGAGCATGATCTGCGCGACATCATGGACGCCATCTCGTATGTGGGCCGCACCGGGGTGCAGTGGCGCTACCTTCCTCACGACTTCCCGCACTGGAACACGGTCTACGGATACTTCGCCAAGTGGCAGCAGGAGGGCGACTGACCTGATCCTGTCCTGCTCCAGCCCATCCCCCAGAAGCTCTGCGACCTCGGCAGTCCTATCGGTCCTCCAGCCGTCGAGGCGACGGACCTCCCGGCCGTCGGGGTCGACGATGGCGCCCACGTGCTCACCCACATGCCGGTGAGGGGTGAGGCAGATGGCGCCGCGTTCTCTGCAGGCTTCGTAGTCTGAAAGTACACGGGGAATCGGGACGGAGCCTGGGGTGCCTCCCCGGTTCTGCTCAGATCACGCTCCGGCCGATCCGTGCCCGCGTTCCCTCCGCTCTCCTCACGGCGTGTCCGGAGCTGATACGGCCGACCGGCTACCGGTGACGGCCGCTCAGACGCTAGGCTCACCGCCAAGGCCCTTTCTCAAGCTTCGCCGGCCCGGGTCCGCCGGGGCCGGCCAGTTGAGAGAGGAACGTCGTTGGACACCAACTCGAACAACAAGAGCAACACCCAGTGGGCGCGTGTACGCCACGCGGCCACCCAGGTCGCCGTCAAGGTGGCGCAGGCTGTACTCGCCCACGTCATCATCACCTGGCTCGACCTGTAACGAGGAAGGGCCCAGGGGCCACCCGGGAGTACAACGGGAGCGCCCCGCCTGCACTCGCGGCAGCACGACCTGACCGTCCTCCAGAAGCCGCCGCCAAAACGTCGCCTCCCACTCATGCACCACCCACGTCACCTCCACCGGATCATCGGTCTCAAGGATCGGCTCCCAGTCACCGGCGACTGGTAGGCCTTGGCAGTGCCGTGCACCTCGTAGCGGGGCATCGCAGTTCTCCTCTCTACAAGGCGGCGTCATCCTGCCGGAGGTGGCACAGGCACACTCCGCGGCAGTGGTCGCACGTTCCGACGAGGTCGTGCTGGTGCTTCGTGCAGTCGGCGCCGCACGGGTTGCCGCCCGAGCGTCCCCAGGTGAGGACGACCCGGCCCGGCGGCAGCAGGCCGCCGCCGTTTGCCCAGTAGCCGGGTCCGTGGCGAACATGCGGGCGGACCTGATTTCCAAGGTCCGTCCCTTGATGGTCCGTCGGTGACGGTGATCCAGTCTCCGGCACGGTACATCGTGGTCCTCCTACAAGCACCTCAACCAGGCCGTTGCGCTCACGGGGCAGATCGGGGCCGGCGGGGCCGTCCTAATCGCTGATCCTGAACTGGTGATAGTGCACGGGCACGAGCTGTCGCCCGTGCGTGGCCTGCTCGTTCATGCTGCGTCCCGGATGGTCGGCGGTGACTAGTTCTTGATCCAGACGAGGAACCTGTCCTTCCCCCAGGGTCCGGTTGTAGAGGTAGAAGTTGCCGAGGGCCTTGCCACCGTCCGGATTCTGTCCTTTGGGGATCATGCGCCAGCTGAACTGGCCACTGCCCCAAATCGGAGGGTGGTCAGGTCGCGGATCAGCTTCCCCACCCACAACGACGACCAACTCACCCCCAGAACGCTCAACTTTCCGGTTTGCACAGACGAGTTCTTGCCGCCTCCGAGACAGATCTACTGCTCTCCCCGCTGCAAGAGCGCCGCCAACCTTCGACGCGCTCCCGCTGGCCTGACCGCACACACCTGCCCAGTCTGCGACGGCATCCTCTCCGCCAGCCCCGCAGATCTACCGCTCGCCCGAATGCCGTCATGAGTCGGAAAGACAACGCAACCGGACCCGCGACGAAGAACGAGCACGACGCCACGGCGAACATCCCCAAACCCCTCCGCCTGCCCCGCAGCGACGGCCCCCGGGACCATCGACTCTCTGGCGCCGACGGCCGTCCGGAACTGCCCGCACTGCGACCAGCCCGTCACGATCGTCGCCCTGCTCGCCGTCCAGGAAGCCGCCCGCCCCACGAGTGCCAACTGTGTCACCGGCATCGTCCCGCTCAGGCGCCTCCAGTGAGGTTCGGCTGACCGTCACCGATCCCTGGGCCCGCCGACCTGACGGTCGGCGGCCCGCAACCCTCCTGCCACCAAACGTAGTTGGTCCAGTTCGCCGCTGATCGCATCCCGTAGCACGTCATGCTGCGGACCAAGCCTGAACCGCTCGTCACTCCACCGTTCACGCGGATAGAGCCACACCGGCTTGCCCACCACATCGGCCGGCTCCCACTCGAACCGCGGCCAAACATGCACATGCAAGAACGTGTCCGTGTTCCCCAGGATCTCCAGGTTGACCCGGCGGAAAGCCGGGTCCAGCCGCCGACGGGCACGCACGACCGCCTCACCGAGCTGGTCCATATCAGAAAGGAACGACAGCCGCCTCCCCCTCGGCAGGTCCCACAGCCGCTGAACATCCGGCTCGTCCACGACCAGAACCGAGTAACCCGGCAGGAACTGAACATCCCCGATCACCGCGAACCCCGACGTCAGCCGTCGCAGCACGGTCGAGTTCTCCCCTCTCATCGCAGTCCCGATCCGGTCCATCCGCCAGTCATCACTCATGGCCGGACCTACATTTTGGTGATCAAGGACCGCTCTTCAAGCCCCACCCTCCTCACACAGTTCAGAGACTAAGGGTTGTCCCGCAATCAATCTTGTAGGTGTGCCAGGGCATGCCGATTGTTGGGGCGGTGGTCCGGCTATCCCGCTTGGAGCAGGTTGTGGAGGCGGGCGATGCCAAGCATGGCGTGGTGGACGCCATCGCCCTTGAGTCGGCAGTCGCGCAGGATCTTCCAGGTCTTCATCCGGGCGAAGACGTGTTGGACCCGAGCCCGGACTTGTTTGTGAGAACGGTTGTGGTCCTGCTTCCACTCGCACAGTTCGCCGCCGGCCGGGCGGCGGTGCGGGATTACGAGTCCGGTGCCCTGGTAGCCGCCGTCGGCGATTGTCGTGGTCCTTCCTACGGCTTGCTTGGCCCCGGATTCGGCCCACGCCTTGCAGTCGTTGCGGTTGCCGGGCACCGGCCGTCCGACCGCGATGACCAAGCGGGTGTCGGCGTCGATGACGACCTGGTGGTTCGTTGAGTAGCGGTAGTTCCTGGACTGCTCGGCGATGGTGTGATCGCGGGTCGGCACGAGGGTGCCGTCGACGATGAACACGGCGTCCCTCCGCAAGCGCCGCCGCTGTTTGAAGGCGAGCTGTGGCGCGGTGTGGTCGATGATGCGGTCGGCGCTGGACTTTGAGATGCCGAACAAGGGCGCCAGCTGCCGCAACGTCAGGTTGGTTCGCCAGTACGCCGCGACCAGGAGCACTCGATCCTCCAACGGCAGCGACCAGGGGCGCCCTGGACGGGTTCGGTCGGCTCCTTCCCGTCGCAGCATTGTGATCAGCTTGCGGAAGTCGCGGGGGCGCAGCCCGGTGAATGGGGCTATCCAGGACGGTTCCGACGCCGTGATCACACCAGCCATGCCAAGATCATTTCATCGTGGCACGCTGGGCTGTGAACCACGGTGTTACAGCTTGATCTGCCCCGTCAGCCACCATTCGAGGTACTTGGCCAGGCTCGGCGCCACCCACGTCCGGCTGTCGTCCTCGTGGTTCCAGACGAAGACGTCGGGCCGGTCGATCCTGGGGAGGAGCGCAAAGAGGTCACCGTTTCCTGCATCCGCGAAGAAGAGCAGCGGATCGAACGGCATGTACAGGGTGGCAAGCTCAGCGTCCTCGCGAAGACGCTGGTTCTCGGAGGCGATGCGCTCGGCCGACCAGATGAGCCCGTCTCCGTACTCGCCCTCGACGCCGTTGCTCTCGCGGAGGAGATCGGCGAGGTCCGTAGGCAGTGGATGGCCGAGGACCGTGGCGCAGCGGATCAGCGACGACTCCGATGCAGGGGACTGGAAGACGGCCATGCCGGGCAGGGCCGCAACGACTTCGGTCCACACAGTTGATTCGACCTCCATGAGCCTGGCCGGGATCGAGCCGGCCTAGAGCCCCGTCGGCGCCGGCCGGGGTCCGCGTTTCGACAAGCGTGACTGATCGCCCAACGAACAGTAGGGCCCGGACCGAGCCGACCACCCACCGCCCCCCAGCCCGGCAATGCGGGACAACCCTTAGGCAAGCGGGACGAGGCATGGTGACTGTCTGCAAATGATCTATTGTGCGAAGTCGCCTTGAGAGGATGCGGCCTCGATCTGGCGCATTCTCTCGCCGATGGGAGCAGCTATGCCGTCTGAGTTCGCGGTATCCCGCGATGAACGTCTGAAGCGGCTTCGTGCCCAATTGCAGAGCGGAACCTCCCAGGCCTTCGACGCCCGGGTGGAATCCACGCGGAGCGCGCGTGTGCTGTACGGGGTGATGCTCCACGGTGCTGCCCGCTTCGAGACGGGCCTGGAGCTCACGGATCTGGAGTCGCAGCTGGTCGGACTCCTCCGGCACCTACTGACGGAGGAGGAGGTACGCGACTTCGGCCGGGTCTACCGGGAGGAGGCGCCCGCGCGCGCTGCGCTCTTTCCGGACAGCCTCGCCTCACGCCCGCTCGACGTGGGCCACTCCGTGCAGGACCTGACCGCGGACCTGCACGCGCTGGGCGAGGAAATGATGGCCCAGCCGAACTGCAACATCATCGACCTGGACGCCTCCGCGCAGCCCGGCGGGGGCGGCGAGGCGCCGTCCTGGGACTCCGAGGAGTTCCGTCAAGGCATGGCCGCCTACGGGTACGGGGCGACCGTCGTCACCGCCTCGGAGCACCAGGCGGACGTGGAGGACAAGCCCGCGCTCGAAGTCGACATGACGCACCCGAGGTTCAGTGCATCCGGGAGTCCCACGAACTCAGCGGTTCGAACGAGATCTACTGGGCGCTCTCCGCAGGCGCCGACGCACAGGGGACAAGCGGGCGTCGATCACCCGCACGTACGGGGATGTGGACGCCGGTGAGACCCACAACATGGACCCGAACACCATCCCGTTCCGCGGTTCGGTCCACAAGGTCCTGCTCTGCCACATCGAACTGTGGGAAGAGGACTCGGGCGTCGACCCAGCGCTGGGCGCACCATCCAGGAGATCGCTACCGCGCTGGAGGACACCGCCGAGATCATGAGCGCCCTCCCGGCCGGCGGGGCGTGGGAGACGCTGCACCAGTTCATCGCCATCGTCGGCAGCATCGGCCAGCTCATCGGCGAGATCGTCGGATGGATGGCAGACGACCTGCTCCACCACCGCACGATCGCCTTCGACCGCGCCGTGATGGAGCGCTTGGCCAACCCCACCGCCTCCAACCCGGACACTACCTGGGCTTTCCAGCACGCCCACGGCGGCGGCGCGGAAGGGGCCTTCACCCTCGACATCCGGGGCCGCTACACCCAGCCCAGCAACAACAGCGTGGCGCACGTGATCCGTACCGGGTCCCAGTGGGGTGCTGTGGCACAGCCCTGGGGCGGCGCGAAGACCCACGGCGCTCCGGCAATGGCCATCCACGAGGGCAACCTGTACAGCGCGATTCGCGGACTCGACAACAAGGTGTACGTCAACCGGCGTGAGACAGCCAGTGGACTGGATTCCGCGCGGTCGCCGGGAGTGACACTGACCGCGCTCCTTCACTCGCCTCCTACAACGGCAACCCGTACCTGGCCTACACCACCCCCGGCAGGCCGGTCAGCATCCTCACCTCCACCCGGGGAGAGAACTGGACACGTCACAGCGAGCAAGGCAGGCGCACCGGCAGCGGTATTGGCATCGCCTCTTTCGGCGGCCGTCTGTGGTTCGCGGCCTTCGACGGCGGGAACAGCTGGCGCGGCTCAGGGTCTCCAGCTACGGCCCACTCGGCGACCACCACTACTCGTGGGCCGCCAGCGTCGACAGGCCGGGCCACGAGTCTCTCCACGCACCGGCCATGGCCCCCTTGAACGGCAAGCTGCACCTGGTCTACACCCGCCCCGACGGCAAGGTGTGCATCACCTGGCGCACCCTCGTCGAGGTCTGGCTCAGCCCCGTCGTACTGCCCGGCAGCGCGAAGGGCTCTCCCGCCCTCGCCGCGCTGGGCACCACCCTGTACTGCGCCATCCGGGGCCACGACGACCACATCTACCTCAGGCTTCGGTAAACCAGGTGCAGGTCGTTGCCGTCACCGACGAGGCCGGGGCCGGATAGGCGTTGGCGGCTGTTTTGGCCGCCGCGCAGGCGGCGGAGGGGCTTTTGACGAAGAACACGCCGGCAGCGGAGCCCGTGTTGACGATATGCCCGCCGCCGCCTTCCCTGCATGAGCGGCAGCGCGGTCTTCACTGAGCAGACCATGGCGTCGTACGCGGTCCTCCTCGCGGTGGTCGACGGCGTGGACGTGCACGCCGTGCCGTGCGAGAGCGTGAGCGGTGGCCAGGCCTGTGCCTTGCGCTCCGCCGGTGACCAGGCACACCTTGCCCCACAGGGGAGCCGGTGCGTCGAAGGAACTCTGTTCGGTCATGCCTCCCTCGTCTGACATGAACCGGCCAGGCTTGGGGCGTCCCTGCACGGGCCCGCGAAAGCGCTGGTCCGCGGGGCAGGAAGGTAGCCGCCCGCTATGGACGAGGCCCCGGGTCGCCCCGGGGCCTCTTGCGCCACAGACTCGAACGAACGGCCTAGTACTTGAAGCTGTAGTACTTGGTCCAGCCTGAGGCGCGAGTACCGGGGCCGAGCAGCGTACTGGAGCCGGAGCATCCGAAGTCGGTGTACACGGAGAGCCATTCCCTTGTGTCGTTGAAGGGCTGGTAGGCGACCGTGTTGTTGAAGGTGCGGCACGTACCGCTCGGCGGGTCGGTCCACGTCCACTGACTCCCCTGAGGGCCCTGCCAGCTCAGGGTGCCGGTGGCGGCTTGGGCGCTGGTGGACAGGCCGACGACCAGCATGGCGGAGGCCGCCATCGGTGCGGCTACCGAGCAGGTCTTCTTGACCCACTTCTTGAAAGTCATGAGAGTCCTCCGTTTCGCACGGTACCCCGGCCGGGGATCGGCGCAAGAAGATCACAGAGCCCAGTTCGTAGGGCTCGCTTTACCGAGGGGATCACCCTTATGGCCCAATAGGCACCGGCATCGGTTACGACGCCGACCCCGGTCGTCGGCTCCAGCCTGGTGCCGAGGCCCGTCACGCCGGAACTCGAGCAGGGCGTTCACCCACACCGCGAGCACGACTCCTCAGGAAGGCAGCGACCAGCGTCGGCGGGAGCGACGCCGGCACCACCTTCTGGGCTTGGCAGCGGAAGTGATGCCGGCGTCAGTCGGTGGTGCCCTGTCGGCGTGGGTTTTCACCGTTGTGCGGGCTCGTGGGCGTGCCGGCGTGCGGCGGCCACGGTGGGGGTGGGCTGGTCCGGGTCGAGGGTTGGTTCCCGGGCGATGGAGCGTGCGGGGAGGGTGCCGGAGACGTCCGGCCCGTTGGCGGCTGCTTCGAAGAGTGCCGTGCTCCGGGCGGCGAAGTCCGGGCCCGGCAGGGGATCTCGGAGTCGGGTTCGTGCAACCAGCCGGCGGTGACGGCGGTGGAGGCGTAGGCCATGAGTTCGGTGACGGCGGCCGTCCGGGTAGCGCGGACGGTGCGCTTGACCAGGTGCCGCAGGACCCTGAGGAGGGTCGTGGTGGAGGTGCTGGTGACGGTGTGGGCGGCGGGGTGCCGGTCCGAGCTCGTGGTGTTCCTGGCAGGCGGTGGGCTCGGGTGGGGGCTCGAGGTCGTCGGTCTGCTGGTGCCACCACTGGGCGGTGATCTGCTCGCCCTGGGCGACGTGGTAGAGGCAATAGGCTGGGGCGGGCTGGCCGACGCCGGCGGCGAACTCCCACCACACGCGTGCGCCGTCGTCGGTGTCGGCTCGGTGACCGGCGTGGCGGACGCCGACGACACCAAGGCCGACGCCTACTCCTACAGCCCCCGAGGCCTCCGCATCCTCGCCCAGTCCACAGAACCGGTCGCCCAGCCCTACCGCTTCACCGGCAACTACGAGGACCCCGCCGGCCCTTACCACCTCAAGGCCCGCTACTACGACGCCACCATAGGCCGCTTCGCCCAACCGGATCTCTCCGGCGGGGAACAAAACCCCTACCTCTACGCCGCAGGCGATCCCGTCAACCGCAATTACCCCACCGGAAGTCCTGGAAGGCACCACGCGAGGGCTGCTACGTCGTATGTCTCAGCGGCGGCCTGACGCTACCACCCGTAACTCGGCTTGGGCGTCGGCTCTCCGAACGTGAGCGGCGGCCTGGAAACCAGCGGTTCCGACGCGGCACGCGGCGGATCAATGAACCGGGAATGCGGAGCGGGGAGCGCAACGGCATCGGTCTCCAACACAGGGGACGTGAGTATGGGAGCGGGAACCGAACATCACAGTGATTCAGGGTGCAGCGCGAAGGGGGAATGCACGCGGTGAACGAGATCACACTGGCAGCAGTCAATTCCCATCCAATGAGACTGCCCGGTTGGGGAGTGACACTCTTTGCAGCCGTGTTCATCGCGGCGGCGATCTTCGTCGTCGTGCAACTGACGCGACGCCGTGGCCGCTGAACGGGGCCGATTCACCGGTTGCCCTCCCGTACCGACAGCGCCAGACCCCCATCGCCCGCGACGGCGCGGCAGAGTCCTGAGCTCCACACTGTCACCTCTTCGTCGGCCGTCATCCCTGGCAGCGCCGCTGCATCGACGGGGGCGGTGGTGATCCGGTGCATGGTGTTCTCCGGTGGATTGATCCGGTCCGTGGCATGTGGCAGGGCGTTCGGTGTCATTCGTGCCGGCTCAGCGCCCGCAGCGCCAGCCGGCCGCACAGTGCGGCGAGCGGCAGCTCGGCGCCGAGCGCCATGGCGACCGCGGTGGCGAAGTCGCCGCCCGGGGCCGCGGTCGCGGTGTCGAACCAGGCGTCCACCACAAGCAGCGTCGCGGTCGCGGCGGCTGACAGGGCGTGCCGCCGGTCGCCACGGGCGGCGAGGAGGCCGGTGGCGATCAGGCCGAGCGCCTCCAGCGCGTCGAGCCCGACCCAGGCGACCGGCCAGTGCGCCGCGGTCGCGGTGGCCGGCAGGTCGGTGGCCAGCACGAACAGCCACGGCAGGAGGGCGAGCCCGCAGGCGACCAGCAGCCGCCCGGCCCGCCGCATGCCCCGCGCCGGGCGCGGCTCCTGCGCCTTTTCGAGGAGCGGAATGGCCTTGGCGCCGACCACGTCCTCGTCGCACGTACCCAGTTGACGCATCATCTTTCCCCGCTCCCCGCCGACTCTCCCCTTCATGTGCTCCACCCTCCGCCGCACACCAGGGCGCCGTCGGTCACGCAGGTTTCCGACCTGGGGTGGAGAAAAGTGCACCCCCGAACCGGGCGAGAACGTCATGGCACGGGGATGGCCTGCGGCTTTACCGTCTGACGCATGCAACTCACCACGTGGCTGCGGCTGGTGCCGGGCCCGCCGTTCCGCAGGGCAGGACATCGGACCGCGCTTGGTGCGCCGACACAGCGATCCGCTCGACCGGCTGACACCACGCGAGCGGGAGGTGCTGGAGCTGATGGCGAGCGGCCGGTCCAACTCCGGCGTCGCCGCCGAGCTGGTGGTGAGCGACAGCGCGGTCGCCAAGCACATCAACAGCATCTTCACGAAGCTCGACCTGCCCAAGGCCGACGCCGACCACCGCCGCGTCCTGGCGGTGTTGCGCTTCCTGGGCGTTGCGACCGCATAGTGCGCGATCACGCCCTCGTACCCAGTCGACAACGGTGCTGAGCAGCACGTACAAGTTGGTGCGTGATAGTGGGTGAGGTGTCACGCCAGGTGGATGGAACGATTGCGCTGTGGCGGTCACGGTCAACCGGCAGGTGCCGGCGCATCGGCTGCTCACGGGGCTCTCTCGGCCCGCTTCCCGAAGCGGAACTGCCTGGTTCCTGGTCGGCCGTTTCCCGTACCGTCAGGGAAACCTTTTCACCCTATGTGATGAGTCGCCGGTTAGTCGCTGTAGGGCAGGGCAGAGGGCCCTGTGAAAGGCGGTGATTTTGTGGACGAGAGGATTCGCAGGTACTTCATCCGTTTCTCGCTGGTGGGTTTGCTGACCGCAGCTGTGCTGGGCTTCGCCTCGGGAGGTGTCTTCGGCGCTCTGGTGGGCGCGGGAATCGGCTTCGTCATGGCCGCCGGCGGCGTCCTGTACTGGGCTGAGCACGGTGGTGCCCGTCGCCATCCGTCGGCGGGTGAGGTGCCATCAGGTGATGTGGACGGCCGACGCCTCGGAAGTGCTCGCCGCGTACCCCACCAGAGGGCGGCCAGGTCGACTGGTTGGCCGTACCTCGAGTACTGACCTCGCGAGCGACTCGACCGGTTTGACCGACGGCCTCCCGTGCTTGGCCCAGGGCACGCTGCTGGAAGATGACCAGCGCCTGCGGGGCACCTTGGGCGGTGATGTCGGCGATCCGCTGGCGGCGCACGTCCGGATTCCTGGGCTCCTCGGAGCTGGGCCGGACTACCTCATTCCTGCACGTCCAGCACCCCGTGGGGAAACGGTCGGCCAGGAGCGTGAGGACCGCCGAGGGAGGCTAGTCCCTGCAGGTGGTGGTGCCGGGCAGGCCCGTGACGGCGTCTTCCCGGGCTCGCTGGTGCGGGGTACTGCCAGCGGGGAGGGGAGCCCCCGCGTCCGTGGGGGTGTTCCGACGTTCCAGTCGTACCGGGCGGCCGCGTCCATGTCCCAATCGGCGTCGCCTGGTCTTCCCCGCCGACGCGAGGGCGTTCCGACGCGGCGGTCCTGGAGCCTGGTCAAGCCGGCCGACTTGCTGATAGCGGAGGGAGTGGTCGACGACATAAGCCACGAGTGCCTGCGGATCCTGCTCCGCGAGGAGGGCATCTCGTTTCAACGCATGAAGACCTGGAAGGCCTCCCGCGACCCGGACTACGCGGCCAAGAAGGCCCGCGTCGAGCAGCCTCTACGCGATCGCCGACAGCGAGGTCACGCCGGAGGAAGGCGAGCCCGAAGTCATCTTGTGCCCGGATGAGTTCGGGCCGCTCAACCTCCAACACCACCCGGGGCGGTAGTGGGTCGAGGGCGGCGGACGGCACAAGGGCCTCAAGCGGGAGCCCAGGCCCCGCCGACGGGCGACCCACACCCGCCTACATGGGGGGTCCGGCACCTCACGGCGAAGGCCTGCGTGAGACGGTCGTCCCGGTCCTGGCCTCGGTTGAACGGCGGGAGTCCATGGCGGAGCGGGTTCGGAGCCTTGGCCGACCGGATGCGGCGGAGTGGCTTACGGAGGTGCTGCTTGCCGTCGCCGCGACGGCTGCAATCCCCGATCACTTTGCGACCCGACATCAGTTGGGTGGGAGCCAGCCCCGGCCAGAGCAGGAACGGCAGTCCTGCCAATGGTCGCTCTCAAAAACCTCGCCTGTTCCTTTGCAGTGCCGGCATCGCGCCCACCCATCGCTGCGGTACCGCTGCACGTCTTCCGATCTGCGTCTCGCCCTCGACAGGTTTCCCAGCACAGAAACCACTATGAGCACAATGCCAGCAGAATGAAGAAAACTACCACTTGAAGCACTGTCCGACGACTGGGAAATCATCCCTCCCGTGAAGAACAACAAGACGCCTAAGAGTCCCATTTACTCCGGGAGCAGCAGTGCAGCAGTGCGCTGCGCCGAGCGACGTTGCCGCCGCTCGAAACAGCCGATCCGCACCGCCGTGGTCTCCCCTCCCCTCTCTGCGCCGGGCGCGCGGTGGAGTCCATCGTGGCCACTGAGCTCTTTCAGCGTTGCCTCTCCAGGGCGAGGACGGCGGCTGCGATGACGGTCATGCGGATGGGGCTGCAGCAAGCTCTGCGGAAGATGCGCCACGACTACAGTCGGGCGACGTTTCGTTCGACGGGTGCTCGTGCCGCTGACAGGGCCTGATTGATCGTCCGCTGGGTCGGGTTGAGGTCCTGGTGTGGAAGGCGTCTGATCGGGGTGGTCACCCAGGAGCCGGCTCCGATCTAGGCGCGGTCTGCGAGGACGGGTACGCCATGGCGTTCGTAGATCCGGATGATGCGGTGGGGGCGGGCTGCGGTCAGGTCGTGGGTGCGGCCGGGCAGGACGGGTGAGATCCACAGCAGATTGCCCTCGGGATCGGCGATGACCTGCACGTTCACGCCGTGGCGACGGTGCTTGTGGGAGAAGTGGCCCGGCTGTCGCCGACCCGGTCGCACTCGACGAGCGTTCCGTCGAGCAGGACGTGATCGGGATCGGTTTCCCGCAGGACCCGCAGTAGGCCCGGCGCCCTGCGGGCCAGGTGGCCGACGACGGCGGTGACGTAGGTGTGGGCGGTACCGACGGATATGCCGAAGCCGGCGGCGATGTGCGCGAGCGGGTCGTGTCGGCGCAGGTAGACCAGGGCGACGAGAGCACGCTGATGTGGTCGGAGTTTGCAGCGGCGGTCACCCTCACTGGTGACGATGAGCATGCTTACCCACTCGACCAGAGCGTGAGGCAGGTCGAGTGCGGCAAGACAGGGAACCAAAGAGGCTCTCGCGTGGGTGAGTTGAGACGCCGAACACCTCTCTCAACGGCACAGGAGTCTCGTGCGCTGCGGGCCACTGACCGGTCACCCGGTCAGTGGCCACTCTGAAAGAGCTCACTCATCTCCGGCGGCGGCCCCGCACGGTGCGCCACAGGTGCGGCCGGCCGCGGGGGCGCCGCAGGAAGCAGGAGCGGCGTCTGGGTGCTGCGGGGAGCGGGAGCGGCGTCGGACGGCGAGGCCGGCGAACCCGGCCCGCTGGTAATGGGCGGCGGCCCGCGGCGGCTTGCCGTCGGTGCTGGCGGAACTCCGAGGGTCGCACTGAAGACGGCGACTACGGCCGTGCACTGGGCGACCGCCACCCACTGCCACTGCCACTGCCACTGCCACTGCCGTGAGGCGAACTCCTGCCGGACGGCACGCACGTCTGTCCATACGGAGGACACCTCTACCGGCCTGGCGGACAACCGCAGCCGCCCCGTCAGCACCGCACTGACCACGAAAGAGACGGCATTTACGCGCCCGCTCTTCCTACCGGCCTGCGGCCGCGGTGGGCGGACCCGGCTACAAGGGCAAGGCCGATCCCCGGCGGGCTTGTGCCCGGCACCGGACTCGGGTGCTGGGCACAAGCCCGCCGGGCATGGCCTCACAGCCGGCGGGTGAACATCCTCCGGTTGGCGAAGTTGCGGTAGCCGGCGCGCTGGAACGCCTTGGCCATGCCGATGTTGCCCGCGTCGCAGTCCCCGCGGATCTCGCCGAAGCCCGCTTCGACCAGCACGTGCGTCCCCCGGGCGACCACGGCGGTGGCGTAGCCTCGGCCCCGGCCGACCCTCGCGATGGCGACCAGGCCGATCACCGCCGAGCCGGCCGTACGCGCCGGCATGCTGATCGCCACGGGTGTGTCCGCCGCGTCGTAGCCGATCTCGAACCAGGCGGGCCGGTGGTCCATCTCCAGCATGTCGGCCACGTTGCGTTCGGCAGCGCTGCGCAGGCCGTGCTCGGCGATCTCGGCCTGGAAGATCGAATCCGCGGTGTCGGTGAACGTGTCGGACAGCAGCTCCACGAAGGGCTCTTCGCCCAGGTCGGCCAGGGAGCGCCAGTGCAGCCGCTCGTCCTGGGCCGGCATCGGGTCGCCCACGGTCCATTCGTATCGGCGGCCGTCGCGGGCGACGGTGAAACCGGCGCCGACGAGCAGCGTCTCGCGCAACTGCGGATCCCGTTGGAACTGGGGGGCCTGGGCCGGCGTGTCCAGCACGTGGCCCTGGATCTTCGCGCCGAGTTCGCGGGCCTGCTGGGCGGCGTACGCCAACAGCGCCCGGCCAGTGTCCGGGTCGCCGGGTTCCAGCAGCACGATGTCCATCGGAACGTTCCGCCCGGGGATCGTCCACAGCACGACGTTGCCCGCCAACCGGCCGTCACACTCGGCCACCAGGCACCACTCGGGCCGGGTGCACCCGCTCTCCAGCAGGCTTTTCAGGTAGGCGGCGGTGGCGGCATTCCGTTCACCGTCGTCCGAAAAGGTCGTCAGCGCGGGTAACTCGTCGGGTCGGGCGGTACGGACTGTCAGCATGTTCAGCTTCCTTCCTCACGATCTCGGCAGAACATGCAGGGTACGTATTGAGAGAGAGAAGCGGGGGGAAACAGTGCGCGTGAACACCAGGCAGGCACACTGGCGAGCACCGGCCGCAGACCGAACCGGCACCGGTGTTCTCGGCGAACTGGCGCTTGAGATCGGCGATCCATGGCCGGGTCTGGCCAAGAAGGGCGCCTGGCTTGTTGCGCCGCCTGGTGAGGGAGCTGAGAGGATCCTCGTCGCTGTTCTGCTCAGGCGACGGCTCGGTGTGGCTCAGGGCTTGGCGCAGGAGGTCCAGTACTTCGTCGGCTGATGGGTCTGGGGTGGTCAGCGGCGCCAGCCGGTGTGCTTCGACCGTTTCGGTGAGCAGGGCCCGGGCTTGGCCGGGGGCGGGGTCGAGGTTCTGGGAGGGGCGAGCGGGTTTCGAGGTCAGTGAGGTTGCGGCGCGGGAGGCGGAGGCGGAGACAGTTGCGACGCAGCGCATGTTCGGGGTCGACGGCGCCCGGGATGCAGAGGATGACTCCGCGGATGGAGCGGGGTCGAGGTGGGCGGGAGGACGTCTGGCCCACCCCCGTTCCGCCGCGCGGGCTACTCCGGCGTGGCGGACCCCGGCGGCCGGGACCGCGTGCAGGAGCCTGGACGCACCCCACGCGACGTACCCCACCGGGAGGCGTCAGTACTCATGCGACCCCAGTTCAGGACGCAGAATGTGGCGTCGGCCCCGGGCTTCCTCTCGACCGCCGAGTGCACCGACGTCATCCGGGCCATGAACGAGTCACCTCGCGAGCCGGCTCAGGTGGTCCGCGCCGGCGAATCGGTTCTCGACTCCTCGCTGCGTCTTTGCTTCGACCACCATCTCCCTGAGGATCACAAGCGGCGCATCGGCGAGCGCATGGCGTCCTACTTCGACGACCATCGCGCGGCGTTCGACTCGGACGCGGACTTCCTTTACGGCCCGTACTTCATGTCGTACGAGAAGGGCAGCTACTTCCGCGCGCACCGCGACGTCGCCAACCACAAGGACGATCCGCCGCGGCTCGCCGCCCACCGCTGGTCGCTGCTGCTGTACCTCAACGGGCGCCGCGCCACCGGGGCCCTGCCGGCGTTCGACGGTGGCGCGCTCACCGTTTACGAGACCGATCGCCGCCTGCCCGACCGCCGGGTGGTCGTCGTCCCCGAGCCAGGGATGCTGCTGCTGTTCCGCTCCTCATTGATGCACGAGGTGGCGACCGTGCTGGACGGCACGCGGTACGCGGTCGCCGGATGGATGTCCAGTGCCGGCTCCCCCGCCCTCGGAGGCCCGCGATGACCTACCACTCCCCCGTCAACGAGTCGGTTCGGATGCGGGTGTCCCGTGACACCGACCGCGAGACGCGGACCGCGCTGGCGGCGTTCTGCCGCCGCAACGGCTACCCGTACCTGTTCACCGAAGTGCTGGAGCCACTGCTGTGCGGGCAGGGGCTCGTCCTCGCGCTGGCCGTGACGGAGCGGCCGTGGCCGCCCAAGGGCATCGGGTCGCAGACCATCGAGGCAGTGGGCATCGCCATGATCGGAACCGAGGGCCGGGCCCATCTCACCCCAGTCCTGACCGACCGGAGGAACGCCACCAACATCGGTCTCGTCGGCGCCCTGACGAAACAGCTACTCGAGCACCTGCGCGAGGCGGACGTCCCGTCCGCCGACTATCTGGTGCGCCAGGGCGACCGGGCACTCGAGCACGCCCTCGAACGTGCCGGCTTCGCCGAGGCGGAGTTCCAGTCGTCCACCGACTTCGCCGACTATCTGGAGTTCGCCGCCTCGCCACAGAAAGTCCTCGACGCGCTGGGCCTGGCGACACTACGGGTCGGCGACCTCCTGTCACTGAGCCTGGACGGCGGGGAACTCGACCGGCTGGGTTCCTACCACTTCGCGCTCACCGCCGGGCTCACGGCCTACCTGCAGGACTCCCTCAGGCACTCGGCCCTCCTCCCGGGCCTGATCGACCTCGTCGCCACGCTGCCGCCCGGGGGCGTCCCGCCCGGCACCCCCGGGCCACCACTGACATGAACCGTACGGCGTCCTCGCCCGGGCAGACGCCGCCCGGCACACGAGCGTCGACGGTGTCGCTGGTCGTCTCGACGCTGGACGAGGGCTCCGAACTGCACGCGACCATCGAGTCGGTGTACGCCGGATCCGTCGCCCCGGACGAGACGATCATCGTCGACGACGGCGGCACAGACGGCAGCTGCGCCCTGCTGGAACGGGAGCAGTGGCGGGCCCGCGGCGTCGTCGTACGCCGCATTCGGCGCAGCGGCGTCGCTGCGGCCCGCAACGCGGGCGCCCGGCTCGCCCACGGTACGCACCTGGTATTCCTCGACGCACACTGCCGGCTTGAGCAGAACTGCCTGGCACGCCTGCGGGCGGCCCTGGACGCCTGGCCCCACGCGGTCGTCGCGCCCACCGTGCACGATGTGGCCGGCACGTCGGCGGGTTGCGGGGCGCGGCTGATCGACGCCCACCTGCGGGTGCGCTGGCTGCCCCCTGGACCCGACGGTGCCACCCCGTACGCCGTGCCCCTCGCGCCGGGCGGCTGCCTCGCGGTACGACGGGCGACCTTCCACCGGCTGGGCGGCTTCGGCGCCTTCCGCGAACTCGGCATCGAGGACGTGGACTTCAGCCTCCGGGCATGGCGGGCCGGGCTCGAGGTGCTGGCCGTACCGGGGGCACGGCTGGCACACCGCTTCCGCACGTATCCGCCGTACCGCCTGAGCGGTACGAGCCGCGCCTACAACCTGGCGCGGGCCGCGCTCGTCCACTTCAGCGGTTCCCGGCGCGAGGAATGCCTGCGCAAGGTGATCGGTACCCCGAGGGCCGCCGAGGTGCTGGTCGAAGCGTTCGCCGGCGACTGGGAGGCACAGCGGGCCGCCGTCGAGGCGACCAGTGTGCGCCCCCTGGAAGCGTACTTCGAGACGTTCGGTGACTGGCGCTGAGGCCCCGCCCTGCGCAGGTCGGCGGCGCGAACGGTCGGCTTCCGCAGCGCCGTTCGGGCAAGGCGACGTGCCCTGTCCCCATGACGAAAGCCCGCACATGACGCCGTGGTCGTCCACGGTGCGGACGTGGCTCCCGCCTCCCGCGTCCGCTCGGAGTACGTCCGCGGTTCCGAGGACATGACCGGCGTGAGCACTTGGGGCGGGTGGCGTTACCTGGCGGTGCGGACCTGGGCGGGGGGCGGCGCTACTTCACCGCTCCGGTGCGGAACGGGTGACCGCCGTCGTCGATCCGTAGCGTGCCCGAGCGGGGGCCCTGGGTCCATCTCAGTTCCAGGTACCAGCGCACCTCGCTCTTCGACGTGTGCGCGGTGACATCCAGGACCAGGGGGGTTCCGGCGGACGCCTCGTACGGGAAGCCGCGCCTCGGGCTCACGGCCCGGGGCTCGGGGGCGTCCAGGTCCACGGCGAACGGGTGCTGTGCGTCTGTGCCTTGGCAGTCCGTGTAGGTGACTTCGGCGGGCGAGGCTTCGGCGGACAGTACCCGGACGTCCATGGCGGTCATGGTCACGGGGCCCTCTGCCGTGCTTCGCACCTTCAGGCGGAAGGTCGTGGGACGGGTCCGAGTGCCGTCCGTCCGGGGGCAGTCGTCGCCGGACGGGACGACGGCCGCCGAGAGGGGGACGTTCCCTCCGGCCGCCCCGACCTCCTCGGTCGACGGGTCGGGCACCGTGATGGCCGGGGCCGTCAGGTCCGGTACCGACTCGGCCCGGAACCGGTCGATGGCAAGCGCTCCGGAGGTGCTGAGGGCGACCACGGCGGCCCCCAGCAGGACGTACCGCGAGACGAGTTGGCGGGCTCGCGGCGTCGGCTCCGCGACAGTCGGCGGACTCTGGACAGCCGGTACCGGCGCGGGCACCGGCACCTCCGCACGCTCCGACGGGCTCGCCCCCCTTCCGCGCCGCGCCTCGTCCGCCACCGCCCATCGCCGGTGCAGCTCCAGCAGCTCCTCGGGGTCCGCCCGGCAGATCCGGCCGAAGCGTTCGATCGGGGCGAACTCGGCCGGCACCGAGTCACCGGTGCAATAGCGGTGCAACGTCGAGGTACTCAGGTGCAGCCGGCCCGCGAGAGCGCCGTAGCTGAGGCCCGCGCGCTCCTTCAGCGAGCGCAGCATCTCTCCCAGCCCGGCCGCCGTGTCGGCGTCCCTCACCGTCCTCACCCCACCCACACGTCCCACCCGGTGTCCCATGCGGCCGCATCCCGCCTGGTCAGGGGGTGCGGAACGTTCCAGCGTCCCGGAACGGCCGTCCGGGCTGGCCCGGGACGGATGTCCCGGGCAGGCTGCGATCACCAACCGGCAAGCCCGACAAGAAGATCATCACACACCTCGCCGGACGACACGCGCGCGCACGCGAGGCCCTCCAGCCGACCGACCGATCCGCCCCAGGATGGAAATGATCGTCATACGCCAGACCCGCTCGTCCCGAAGATCCCTGATGCGCCGGCCGGCGATGGTGGCGAGAAGCACCGTGCTCGGTGTGCTCCTCGCCCTGCTGCTGTCCGTCTCCGGCGTCTTCCTCTCCGCCACCCCCGCCCGGGCGAACGACTACTACAGCAGCATCACCGAAGCCTCCGCGGCCAACGTCGACTGGATGTCGCGCGTCCCGGACGGGCACCAACCTCGCCTGGCTCTCGGTACCCGGCACCCATGACAGTCTGGCGCTCTGCGGGGACACACCGGACCCGGACACGGGCCAGTGTTCGGGCATCGTCACCAGCATCACCCAGACGCAGGAGAACCACGGCTTCAGCGCGAAGACCCTGACCACCCAGTTCGACGCCGGCATCCGGGCGCTCGACATCCGGGTCCGGGTCGACAAGGGTGACGAGGGGCTGAAGTTCACCGTCCACCACGGCGCCACCTATCAGTACGCCAACTTCACCGACGTACTGAAGGTCACCCACGACTTCCTGAGCGACCACCCCGGCGAAACCGTCCTGATGAACCTGAAGGCGGAGTGCACCGGCTCCACCTTCTCCTGCAAGGACGCCGGCGGGTTCGGGACCGACGAGTGGCGCAAGAAGGTCTTCGACTCCTACCTGGACGGCCGCTCGTACACCGGGGACGGCGACGAGAGCACCCCGTCGACCGCCTGGCGCAACCTGTTCTGGGGCCCCTCGGTCACCGGCAGGAGCCAGTCGAGCCGCGTCCCGACGCTCGGCGAGGTACGCGGCAAGGTCGTGCTCCTCGGCTACCGGAACACCGGCGGCGGCATCTACGGCGGCTACGGGCTGCAGCAGCCCTACCCGTCCGGCGGCTCCAACGAGGAGTACGTGCAGGACGACTTCGAGCTCTCCACCATCAGCGACATCGACGACAAGTGGGAGAAGGTCCGCGCGCACCTGCGCCGGACCAACGGCACCTGGGACGGCAGCCGCCCCGGTGAGAAGGACCACGAGTACGAGCAGGACGCGCTGTATCTGAACTACACCAGCGGCTCCGGGGCCGGCGTCCACCCCTACACGGTGGCGGGCGGCACCCCGACGGCGACCGGTGTGAACAACTTCCTCATCCAGTGTCTGCGCGCCGAGAAGGACCGGTGCCCGGAGTTCTACGCCGGACGCGACGACCGGTTCGGCGGGCGGTCCGACCTGGACCGCATGGGCGTCATGATGATGGACTTCCCCGGCGGGAAGCTCATCGACGAAATCATCGCCCGCAACTCCGTGACCCACACCGACATCCGCGATGTCATGGTGGTCGGCGATTCCATCAGCCACGGGTACGAGGGCGATCACACCTGGCGCTACCGGCTGTGGGACTGGGCCAGGAGCGAGAAGTGGCCGGTCACCTTCGTCGGACCGTACCGGGGCACCGTGCAGCAGGCCGACGCGCAGCCGCCGCGGCCGCCGGTGCTGGGCGAGAGCGGCGGCGGCGAGCCCACGGAGCCGGGTCCGGGCGACCCACGCGTCCAGGGCGAGTACGCCGGGGACGTGAATACCGGGTTCTCCGCCGGCGGCTCGGCTCACTACGCCCTCTGGGGCCGTTCACTGACCCGGACCGTGCCGACCATCAAGCCGGTGATGCAGGAGCTGCAGGCCAAGGGCCGGACGCCCGACCTGCTGCTGGTCGAGCTGGGTTTCAACGACATCGGCTGGTACGGGGCGGGCGCCGATCTGGTCGGCACCATGAAGAAGTTCGTGGACAACGCGCGGGCGGTCAACCCGGACGTACGGATCGTCCTGGCCAACGTCCCCCAGCGGACCACCCTGGGCGACGCGAACCCCGCCCTCCCCCAGCGCATCAGCGACTACAACGCGGCCCTCGCCAAGGCGGCCCCCGGCTGGAGCACCAGCGCCTCGCCGGTGGAACTGGCCGACCTGGACACGGCGTTGGGCTGCGACCCGAAGGCGACGACCTGCTCCACCACCTACGACGGGCTGCACCCCAACGCCTTCGGCGAGTACCGCATCGCCCAGGCGTTCGGCTCCGTGCTGCACAAGGAGTTCGGCATCGGCGCCGCCGCGCCCGACGTGCCGGACAGCGCACCCGGCCGGTCGCTCGCCACGCCGTCCGGCCTGAAGTTCGACGGCACCCAGCAGGGCGTCACCGCCACCTGGAACAAGGTCTTCGGCGCGCACACCTACGACGTGCAGTGGCGTGACGTCACCACCGACTCGAACGCGGACTGGCAGGACGTGGTGCCCGGCGTGAGCGCCCCGCGCTACGACATGTCCTGGCAGTTCACCGACCAGCCCTATGACGGCCACACCTACGAGGTGCGGGCCCGCGCGGTCGCCGGTGACGGCGCGGCCAACCGTTCCTCGTGGTCCTCGGCGGTCCGGGGCAAGGCGGCGCCGACGACGGCGGGGCGGCCGCCGGGGCTCACCGCGACGGCCGGCGCGGGCTCGATCGACGTGCGCTGGTCGGCGCCGACCGACTCGCACAGCGGCTCGATCGTCCGGTACGCGGTGTGGGTGTACGACAAGAGCACCCCGACGCATTACTCCCGGATCATCGGCTACCCGGCCTCCGCCCGCTCCGCCAGGATCACGGGGGTCACGGCGGGTCACGAGTACGTGATCCTGGTCTGCGCCTGGAACGCGTCGGGTGAGGGGAAGCCGAGCACGAGCGACACGGTGGTCCCGGGCTAGCGGCCGGGCCCCGTCTGTGCCGAGCGCTCTGTTCGGGGACACGTTCCCGGTGGGGCGCTCGGCCACAAGCACCGAGGAGAGCACGGCATGGCGATCAGGCGGATGGACGATGCCGGCAGCGTCGTCGAGGACATGGACGCCGCCGCCGCGTTCTTCGGGGAACTCGGCATGGAGCTCGAGGGCCGGGGGTCTGGCCCTTCCTCTTCTGGGCCCCGTGGACAGCGCTTCTCGAAGAGCGCACCGAGTACTCGTTCTCGTCCGACAGCATCGATGACGCGTACGAGTTCCAGCCGGCGACCTGGATCAACCTCGTCCTGCACGTCCTCGTCGTACCGACGGCAGTCGCCGCCTCCCGCCACGTCCACCGGCTGTCCGCCATGCAGGCGGCCACACTCAACAGTCGACCGCACGCCGCTCACCTGCGGGCTGTACCGGCCCTCTCTCCACGGCTTCGTCGTACCGTCCCGCCGCCGGGTCGTCGAGAGGACGCCCGCGTGGAATGCACGCCCGGCACCATGACCGGGATACGGGTCTCGTCCAGCGCTCGGAAACACCGTGCTCCGTACGAGCAGCCAGCATGACGGCAGGTCACCGGCCCCTTGGCGGCAGTGCGTTGTCAGTGGTGGGCAGTACATTCGAGCCCTTGGAAACGCTGTTGCACGACAGGAGTGGACGATGGCCGAGAGCAGTGTTCTGCCCGCGCTCAGGGTGGTACTGACGGACGTCAACGAGCGGGTGGTGGAGGCGTGGCGCGCCGCGTTCGCCGACACCCCCGGCATCGAGATCCGCAAGGGCTCGATCCTCGACGAGGACGTCGACGCCTGGGTCACCCCCACGAACTCCCGGGGACGGATGGACGGCGGGGTCGACGCCGTCATCAAGCGGTATCTGGGACCGGGCATCCAGGTCCGTGTCCAGCGGGTGATCCGCGACCGGTTCGCCGGGCCCATGCCGGTGGGCAGCGCGGTCTGCGTCCCGTCCGGCGCAACAGTCCCCCGGTATCTGATATCAACGCCGACGATGGTGCGGTCCTCGCAGAACGTCAGCGCCACGCTGAACGTGGCACTGGCGTGCGCGGCCGCTTTCCAGGCCGTCCACCGGCAGAACCGGAAGAAGGCGGGCAGTATCCGGTCCGTGGCGCTGGTCGGAATGGGGGCGCAGACCGGCCAGGTGCCGGCCCGGGTGTGCGCCAACCTGATGTGGACCGGCTACACGCTCTTCCACGACCACTGGTTCGAGGACGACGACGAGCTGCGGTCCACGATCATCTCCCAGCTCCACGGGATCGAGAACGCGCCCCTCGACCATCGGGTACGCATCGTGCCGCCGACGGCCGTCACCCCCGTTGCCCCCGCGCCCGGAACTGCCGCTCCCGCTCCCTCCGCCGCCTGCTCTCCTTCGGCCACGACGAGCGAAGGCGCCTCCGCCGTGACCGGATCGACGACCGGCGTCCCGGCACCGGGACAGCCGCTGCACGCCCACGCCGATGCGGACGATCCTCTTGCGCTGACCGAGCTCTTCGACGGCGGCGGGGAAGCCTGGCTCCCGCTGCTGAAGCCGGTCATCGAGGCGCAGCCGGACGCCGCACGGTTCATCGGGAAGGACCGCGGCCACGAGGTGGTCCCGGTCCGCGAGCTGACGTTCCAGGCGCTCAAGCCGAACCCGCCGCACAAGTGGAAGGTCGTGGTCTTCGGTCAGAACCCCTATCCGCGGCCGGAGAGCGCCACCGGCATAGCCATGTTCGACAACACCTTCAGCGACTGGAAGGACAGCCAGTTCGGCCGGGTCGTCAGTATCCGGTGCCTCATCAAGGCAGCGGCGATGTGGAAGTACGGCATCCCGAAGAAGACCCCGATCGCCGACGTGCGGGCGCTGCTGAAGGAGCGGGAGACGGTCCAGCCGCCGGAGTGGTTCCAGGCGATGCTGACACAGGGCGTGCTCCTGCTGAACGCGTCGCTGACCGCGAGCGGTGACGGGGCGATGGGTACCGACCAGCACACGGCGTTCTGGCGGCCGGTCGCCGAACGGATCGTCGAAGAGATCCTCAAGGCCAAGCAGGACGCGGCCGGGGAGGACCGCGGGGTCGTGTTCGCGTGGTGGGGGGCCCACGCGCGCAGCCTGAAGCGGGTCGTGCTCCGGCTCCAGCAGAAGTACCCGGACGTCGAGGTCCGGCACCTCGACCACGCGAACCCGGCGGCACAGGGCGACATCTTCTGCGAGGGCGACCACTTCGCCCAGGTCAACGACGCCCTGACCGCGCTGGGCGCCGGCCCCGTCGACTGGCTGCCGAGCAAGGGGTGGAACGCGCCGACGGCCGGCGGGGGCGGTGCGGACGGCGGTGTCTCGGCACGCATGGGTGCTTTCATCGAGTCGACCATGAACCTGCACCAGCTGTACCTGGAGCGCCTCACCAGCGTCAAGGACGAGGGCCTGGTCCTGCCCACGATCACCGGCGTCTTCGACACCCCGCTGATGGACTTCCAGGACGCCGTCGCCCCGGTCTCCGCGGCACTGTCCGACCTCACAGGCCACATCCGGCGCTCCCTCGACTTCGGCAAGCAGCGTGCGGACCAGACGGCCGGCGGCGGCCTGCCCGCCGACGCGATCGCCGCGCTCCACCTCTACACCTGTGAGTCAGCCTTCTACCGCGGGATCAACAGCGTTCTGCGCTCCCCCGACCGCACCGAAGTCACCCCCTATCTGCCGTACCTGCGACTGCTGTTCTCGGCGGTTGCGCAGTTGCCGACCTACACGCAGCCGTTGTGGCGCGGGGTGTCGCTGGACCTTCGGGCGCAGTATCCGGTGGGCCGGACGGTGACCTGGTGGGGTGTCTCCTCGTGTACCTCCGAGCTGAAGGTGGCCCGAGCGTTCTTGGGCAGTCGGGGCAAGCGGACCCTCTTCGAAGTGACGCCTGCCCGGGCGGTCGGGATCAAGAGCTTCTCCGCCTTCACCGGCGAGGAGGAGTACATCCTCACCCCGGGTACCCAGCTCAAGGTGACGGAGGTGAAGAGCGAGCCCCGCGGGCTGTGCACGGTCCGGCTGAGCGAAGTCACGGACAGGGCTCCCGTGGTGTCCTGAACCGCCCCGGCTTTGACCGGCGGTCACGGTCGTGGTTGCCGAACGTTTCGCGACCGGCGACCCAATGGCGGAGGCCGATGCCGGTCTCGCCGCTGCCTCTGTGGCAACCTCCTGGCGGCGCTCGAAGTCGCCTTCTTGCCGGACGGCCCGGGGAGGCGCGGGTCGCCCTCGTCCCGGAGGGCGACCCGCGCTGATGGTTCACATCCCCCGGCACCGACGGTTCCTGCCACCGGGGACGACAGCATTGTGGTGTGGCCTGGAAGCGGTAGGAGTCGGTACCGGTCTGGATGAGCGTGCGGTGCAAGGAGTGCCCTCGCGGTTCCCACGCCACCGCTTCGACGCGCACACGGATCCGTTCACCCGACCCGGTAGCCCCCGAGGAGAGTGCTGTCCCTCTGCGGGAAGCCGACAGATCCGGCGGTGATCACGCGGCTGCCCTTCGCGGTCGGGCCGCCGGTACCGCCCGGGAGCACCCAGACCGCGCCGGTGTAGTTGTTCTCCCCCTCGGCGCTGACGAAGAGTTCCGGTTTGCCGTCCTTGTTGATGTCGCCGACGGCCACGGTGGTGCCGAATGCGTCCTCGGCCTCGCCGGCGTCGGGGATACCGGCGGTGTCCTGGGTGAAGGCGTAGGCGCCGCCGCCCAGTGCCCCGGTGCGTCGACCGGAGATGACCGTCACCTGCCCGGCGTTCCTCTTGCCCGTGTCCTCCCCCGGCGCGCCGACCACGATGTCGGCCAGCCCGTCGCGGTTCAGGTCGGCCACCGCCAGGGAACCGCCGAACTTGTCCGCCTTCTCGCTCGAACCAGGCACACCGGCGGTGTTCTGGGTCAGCTGCACCGGCTTCGCGTCCCGCGCGATGCCTTGCGCCGAGCCGTACCACAGCAGGACCCGACCGCCGAGCGCGCCGTCGGTTCCGGCCCTGCCCGGCTCGTCCGGGTCTCCCACGGCCAGATCGGTGTATCCGTCACCGTTGACGTCCCCGGTGGCCGCGATCAGGCCGTTGCCCCTCCGCTGTTCACCGCCCACCTCGGGACTGACGTACACCGCGCCGCCGCTGAGGTCGCTCAGCCGGACGGTGACGACAACCTCTTCCGGCGAGCCCCCGCGGTCGAAATCGCCCAGCGCGACGCCTTGGACGGCAGCGGTGGCCGAGTTCTCCACGGCTCGGCCGTAGGTGCCACTGCGGCTGAAGGGCCCCGTGAAACTCATCGACCCCTGGTACCCGGCGACCAGCACCTCGGTCTTCGCTCCGGGGCCGGTGCTGATCGCTGCCACGTCGATGCCGTAGTAGCTGCCGGCCGTGGCGGCCGGCAGGTCGGTGCCGGACGTCAACCCCTTCTTGCCGCCCCACAGCACCGTCACCGTGCCGGCGTCCTCGCCCCCCGCGGTGTCCTCGAACGCGCGGAGACCACCAGGTCGGCATAACCGTCCCGGTTCAGATCGGCCATCGCGGTGGCACCACCGAACTCGTCGTCGGTCTCGGCCGTGCCCGGCACGCCCGCGCTGTTCTGCGTGATGGTCGCCCGCCGGGACGCCGACAACCCCGACTTCGAACCGTAGAGCACGACCACAGCGCCCGCTGCCCTCTTGCCGGCGACGTTCGCCCCCGGCGCCGGAAGCACGGCGTCGCGGTAACCATCACCGTTGAAGTCACCGGGCACGGCCCCGTGCACAGCTGCCGCAGGCGCGGCCGTCAACAGCGGAGCGCCCATGACAGCGGCGACCACGAGCGCCCCCGACCGCCAACAGCCGTGCCTGCCAAGTTTGTTCGTCACGAACATGATCCCCTCCCACGCGACGCAACTGACGTGTACCACGTCAAGGCATCGTACGGGCTGCGGCGAAGTCGACACCGCCGAAGATCAGCATGCGCCGCCGGAGGCGTGGACGTGGGCGAGGACGGACAGCTCCTCGGGGAAGGTGTCCGCGTCGCCGCCGACCTCGACGCGGGCGTTGCGTCCGGCCCCCCAGTAAGGCAGCGGCTTGGTCCGTCACCGTCCGGTACCCCTCGCGGTCCAGGGTTCCGTGGGCGCTGTCGACGTCACCGATGATGCACGACGTGCGCCCAAGGAGTTTCTCGGGACCGTTGACCAACCGTGCCGCAGCCGAAGGTGCGGCGCCGCCTGCCAGGTGACAGCCCGTGGGCCGCCCGTAAAGCCACCGCAGGACAGTTTTACGACCGTGAGTCCCGCCGCTTCGGGCGTGCTCGGTGCGGGGACCTGTATCCCGCGACACAGGTCCCCGGTCGCGTCTTGGGGCCGTGTGCAGGACGTTGTCAGCGCGGAAGCGATGACATCCGCGTGACCACGACGTCCGCGTGACGCTCGGCTCGGAGGACGGACCAGCGCGGGAGAGGTCCTGGATGAAGGCGACCCGGGCGAACCGCCTGCTCGTCCTACTCCCGGCAGCCGTTGGCGAGTCGTTCGGCGGGCAGCAGGCCCTGCTCCTCGCAGTAGCGCAGCGAGCGGGTGCTGACCCCGGCGGCCTCGGCCGGCTCCCCGATCCGCATGCCGCTCCCTCCCGCCCACCTGCCCCGGCCGCGGGCTGTCCTCGACGTCGGTGCGGAAGTCTGGCGTGGGGGTCATGAGGGCGACTGAACCGAGAAGGCAGCGCATCACCGATCAGGTCCGGAACACCGCGCGCTGGTCACCGGGGCCGGCACAGCGCTGAGGCGGTAGTCCCGTCCAGGCGCCGTCGATGGGCCCCTTCCGCCGGGCGCGGACCGGATCGGCCGGTGTCGGCGGCGCGATCCGGTCCGCGACGAGGCGCGCGTCAGAACCGTGTGAGGGTCAGCCGGATGCCGGTGGGCACGGTGTCCTGGATGTAGGAGGCGAAGTCGGCGACGTCGTCGAAGGCGAAGCCGTAGGCCTTGCCGTCCTGGGTCGCCGCGTGGATGGCCTTCGCGTAGTGGTTGGTGAGGTCGGTCCGGTAGAAGGCCGAGGCGTCGGTGACGGGCTGGTCGGGGTTGCTGAGGAGGGTGGAGCGGTTGAAGCCGGCGCCCAGGACGGCGGCGACAGGACCGGTGGTGCCGTCGTTCGGTGCGGCGAGGTTGCCGTCGCAGAAGAGGACGTCGCGGGTGGACGGTTTGCCGAAGGTGACCGGGGCCGGGCCGTCGAAGGTGAACCTGTCGGCGCGCACCCGGCCCGTGAAGGTGCCCGCGTTGGTGGTGATCTTGAGGTCCTTGCCGGTGTAGGTGCTCCACACCCGGTCGATGTACGGGGCGAAGTAGTCCTTGGCGAACAGGCCCGCGTCCAGGCCGTGTCCGGGAGCGATGACGCGCAGGTCGTCGACGACCAGCGGGGCGAACTCCGCGACCTGCTTGACCGCGCTGAACACCGAAGCCCGGCCGCCGTCGCGCAGGGTGCCCGTGGTCTGGTCCTTGGCTCCGGTCAGCCGGATGCTCATCGGCACGCTGAACATGTCGACCATGGTCGTGTTGCAGAACATGCCCGCGGCGTTGTGGGTGAACTCGGCGCAGTCGTGCAGTACGCGGTAGTTGGGGTCGGAGGTCACCCAGCCGGCGGGGTACTGCAGTGCCGGGTTTCCGTCGCCGTCCTTGACGACCTTGAACTTCAGCTTCTGCCCGAGCGACACGTATATGCGGCCGGACATATGAGGGAGCTTGAGGGTGGCCTCTCCGCTCGCGGGCAGGGAGAGGGCGTAGTCGGTGAAGCCGTCCGCACCGTTGTCGGACAGGGCTATCGGGGCCAGGGTGCCGTCAGGGGTGACCCGTACCTGCTTCCCGTCCTGGTTGCCGACGATGTAGACGTGCACCGAGGCGTTGTCGAACGAGCCGCTGTCGTTGACGATCGTCAGCGGCAGCGCGCCCGCCGCGGCGGCCTTCGTGCCGTTGTCCGCCGTACCGGCGAGGGCGTAGGGGCCGAGGGCCGCGACGGCGGGGGCGGCCACCGCCGCTCCGCCCAGGGCGAAGAACAGCTTGCGGCGGGTGAGATTGCGCTGGTGACGTGCTGCCATGTGCCGTGCCTTTCGTTGGTGCGTGTGCCTCTGGGAGGCGAGTGGGGGGTGGGTGGGGTTGGTGGGGTGGGTCGTCCGCCCTGCGGGTCAGCCCACGGTCCACTTCTGGTTGGCGGTGCCGCCGCAGGTCCAGATCTGCAGCCGAGTGCCGTCGGAGGCCGAACCGCCCGTGGCGTCCAGGCACTTGTCCGCCCCGACGTTGGTCAGGTCGTGGGCGCCGGTGTAGGTCCACTGCTGGGCCTTGCTGCCGTTGCAGGTGTAGAGCTGGACGGGGGTGCCGTCCCCGGTGGCACCGCCACGCACGTCGAGGCACTTGCCCAGCGCACGGACGGTGCCGTCACGGCCCAGGGTCCACTTCTGGGCGTCGGTACCGGTGCAGTCGTGCAGTTGGATGGGCGTCCCGTCCGCGGTGGAGGCGCCGGCGACGTCGACGCACATACCGCCGATGCCCTTGATGACACCGCTCTTGTCCGTCGACCCGGTCGAACCGCCCGTGTCGGAGGTCGAGACGCGGACATAGTCGATGGTCATCGTCTGCGGGAAGGAGGTGGCCGAGTCGGGGGTGCCGGGCCAGTCGCCGCCGACGGCGAGGTTCAGGATGAGGAAGAACGGGTGGTCGTAGACCCACTTCTTGCCGCCGAGGTCGGCCGGCGTGCGGTTCTCGTAGACGTGGCCGTCCACCGACCAGGTGATCGCCGTCGGGCTCCAGTCGACGGCGAAGACGTGGAAGTCGTCGGCGAACGCCTTGCCGTCGGGCAGGGTGTAGGCGGCGCCGAGGCCGCCGGAGCCGGAATATCCGGGGCCGTGAATGGTGCCGTGGACCACGCCGGGCTCGTGACCGACGTTCTCCATGATGTCGATCTCGCCGCTGTTGGGCCAGCCCGCGCTCCCGAGGTCGTTGCCGAGCATCCAGAAGGCCGGCCAGACACCCCGGCCGCGCGGGATCTTGATGCGGGACTCGAAGTGGCCGTACGCCTGGCTGAAGGTGCGGGCCGTGTTGAGCCGGGCCGACGAGTACTGGCACGTCCCGTTCCAGCACTGCAGTCCGGAGTCGGTGTTCTTGCGCGCCGTGATCACCAGGTGGCCTTCGCCGTCCAGGGCGGCGTTCCGGTTGCCCGGCGTGTAGTACTGCAGCTCGTGGTTGCCGTTGCCCGAACCCCCGGTCTCGAGCGTCCACTTGGCGGGGTCGGGGGCACTTCCGGCACTGCCGTCGAAGTCGTCGGACCAGGTCACCGCGGTGGGTGCGGCACTGGCCCGGTTCGCGCCGGAACCGGTCGTGGTGATGAGGACGGCGGTGACGAGGGCGGCGGCGACCAGTGAGACCAGTCCGCCGAGCGTCCACCGCCGAGCGCGATGAGCTGCCATGGCTGGGATGACACCTTGTCTTGTGGGGGATTCAGGTGGTTCCGCCCGTACGGCAGGCCGCGGACGAGGAGGCAGAGCATTCCGCTTGAGAGCGCTCTCTCGCCTGCGGTGAGCCGCGGGTGGACCCCGATGGTACGCACGACGGCTACCTCGGCCAACTTGTCCGCAGTGCGCTCAACACCGCCTGAACTGCGGTTACTTGGGGAGTGAGCCGAGACTCAAGGTCGCTTAAGGAGTGTTTAAGCCTCCCTTAAGCGAAGCGGCTCCGCGCTGAACGCCCATCGGAATGGCCAAGTCCGGCGATGTGGCCGCATTCGCCCACAAGGGCCGCACTCGAACCCGCGCATGACATCGCCATACGGATTCGGACAGAAGACACTGCACTCCACACTGCACTCCACGTGACCTCGGCGGGATCGCCCCGACCAGGGCGACGAGCGCCGGCTGGACTGCGTCGGCTTCGGCGACGGCGCCGCCGTGAAGGCCGCGGTCCTCACGCACGTCGACGGCCGGGTCCAGGGTCTGCGCGGCCTCGTCGCCGACGCCGACGCCGACGGCGCGCTCGTTCCGCGGCGCGTCCACGCCCTGCCCGTCGGTCACGCCGGGACCGCGTCCCCGGCGTGACCCTGCTCGGCGACGCGGCCCACCCGATGTCCCCCTTCGGCGGCGGGGCGCCAACCCGGCGATGCTGGACGGCGCCGAGCTCGCCGATGCCGTCGCCGCCCGCCCGGGAGGCCCGGAGGCGCCCCTCGCCGCGTACCAGGAGGCACTCTTCCCGCGCAGCGAGGCGTCCGCCGCCGAGTCCGCCGTCAGCCTGGATCAGCCTGGAGACGATGTTCGGCCGGAAGGGCTGGAGCGAATGATCGAGTTCTTCGCGTTCACGGGGGCGGTGCGTGACGGCGGCTCCGCCCCCGGCCGACGGCGACGACCGAGCGCCGGCGGCCTCACGTGACCGCGTCGAGGCGCGTGATCCGCTCGGCCACGGTCCTTTCGATCGCGGCGGCGAGTTCCGTCGCCTGCTCGGCGCTCCCCGACGTGCGTTCGCTCGCACACAGCATGCGGACCTGCACGAGGTGGGCCCGCATGCTCTCGGTGAGGAGGCGGTCGAAGTTCTCCCCCGACACGGTCTTCGCCCTGCGCACCGTGTCGAGGCTGACCATGCCGGGCATGTCGTGGCCCTCGTGGGGGCGGGTGTCGGGCACGCCCGAGAGCCTCAACAGTTGCCGCAGACCGACGAGTTCGTCCTCAAGTCTCTTCCCCGCATCCTTCGCCCACCCGGCCAGGGCCGGGCGGCCGGCGTGTGCGGGCGCCAAGTCGGTGAGCAGCTTGGCTCGTTCGTCCATGGGGATCATCAGCTGGATCCACGCGGTGTCGGTGTCGTTGAAGGCGGCGGGCGCGGGCCGGTCGGCCGCCGGCTGCGGGGTGCAGCCGGCGACCGCCAGGCCCAGGAGCAGGGCGGCCGCCCTCCGCCGGGTCAGAACGTTCCGGCGGAGTTGCACTTGGCGCTCTGCACGATGCAGTCCTTCACGCGCTGCCCGAGGGCCGCGGTGTCCCAGGCGTTGAAGAAGTCGCCGTGGATGGACGAGGCCATGCCAGACGCCAGGGAGAATCCGTCGGCGCTCCCGCTGGTCGGGTAGCTGATGACGAACGAGACCGACGGAATGGCGACCGGGTAGGCGCCGCCGCACTTGCCGTCGTAGGTGAAGGCGACGTGCGACTTGTGGTCCGGGCTGTCGAGGTGCTTGCCGTCCCAGCAGTCGGGGAAGACCAGCTGGTACACCAGCTTGGCGGTCGGCGCGCACAACGGCCAGTTGCCGTCGGTGCTGCGGCCGGTCTCGCCGCCCGGTCCCGCGCACCAGAACTGGTTGGGCGAGCCGGCCGGGGTCGCCACCTGCAGCTTGGCGTTGCCCGCGATCATGCGGAAGCCCTGCGGGAAGGGCACGGTAGCCGTGGGGTCGGGCAGCCGCGACCCGTAGTAGACGATCATCCCGTCGGGTTCGACCGCCTTGCCGCGCTCGTAGAGCGTGGGGATCCAGTAGGCGGAGAGGTCCTTGGCGGGTGTGCAGCTCGTGCCCGTGTTGCCCAGCAGGCTCTGGGTCGTGGTGAAGGCGTCGGTGCTCTTGTTGCCGAAGAAGCTGTGCATGTGGGACGCGCCCGGCAGACCGGGGGCGACGATCGGGTCGTCCGGCTTGGAGTGGCTGTAGGTGCAGGTGGCGTTGAACTCGGGGACGCGCACCGCGTTGGCGGGCACCGGCGCCGGGGTCATGGCCCGGAACTGGTTCAATTGGGCCTGCCACTTGGCCTGGTCGACGTCGACCCAGCCCGGCGCGGGCTCGTCGCCGCCGCTGACGAACGAGAACCAGTTGATGTTGAGGAAGTCGCCGGGCGTGGTGCTGCGCAGCACCGCGAACACGGTCTGGGGTCCGGTCGGGTGGGTGGTGACGTCGGCGGTGCGGGTCGCCCAGGTCTGCCAGCCCCCGGTGGGGCCGACCTGGATCACGGCGAGCAGGGGTCCGGTCAGGGAACCGGCGCGCAGCTCGACGGAGCCGGTGCCCGTGGCGGAGGCCACGCGCGCCGACACCGTCAGACGGCCGGCGGCCCCGAGGTCGACCTGGTCGAACCGCATCCAGTCGCCGTCGGCGAGGTAGGCGGCGTTCTGCCCGCCGCCCATGTCCGCGGTCGCCTCCAGGGCGACGCCGGACTGTGCCGCGTAGGACTCGGCCTGGACGGTGATCGTGGCGGCCTGCGCGGCGGGGGCGCCGAGGGTGATGCCCAGGGCGGCGGCCAGGGCGATCGCCAGGGCGCCGACCAACACGGGACAGAGGTGTAAGGAGTATCTACGCATGTCACTTCCTCATCGGAGGGGGCGGGACGTGGTGCGGCTGCTGTCCGGCCCGCGACCGAGGTGTCCGGGCCGGACCTGACAAGGGGGCCGGTGCCGGCGGCGCTACTGGTACACGCGTACGTAGTCGACGAGCATCCGGGACGGGAACGGCGTCGACGCGTCGGTCGGGCCGGGCCAGTCGCCGCCGACCGCGAGGTTGAGGATCATGTAGTGCGGGTGGTCGAAGATCCAGGGGCCCCGGGTGGCCTCCACCTGGTCCTTGTCCAGGGTGAACACGGTGCGCCCGTCGAGGCTGAAGACGATGCCCTTGCTGTTCCAGTCGGCGGCCCAGGTGTGGAAGTCGTCCGAGAAGTCGGCGCCCGACGGCAGCCGGTACGGCGAGCCGATCCCGCCGCCGCCGTTGTAGGCGGGGGCGTGCACGGTCGAGTAGGCCGTCTTCACGTCCTTGCCGAGGACCTCCATGATGTCGACCTCGCCGTTGTACGGCCACGGACGGCCGGTGAGGAAGTCGGCGCCCATCATCCAGAACGCGGGCCACAGCCCGTTGCCCTTGGGTACCTTGATGCGCGCCTCGACACGCCCGTAGGTGAACTGGAAGGTGGCACCGGTGTTCATGCGGGCCGAGGTGTACTGGCAGGTGGTGCTGCCGGTCAGCGGGTCCGGTGGGCAGGCCCGGCCGGGGCTGGCCTCCTTGCGTGCCTCCATGACGAGGTGGCCGCCGCCGTCGAGCGCGGCGTTGCGGTGGTCGGTGTAGTACTGCAGTTCGCCGTTCTGCCCGGTGCCGGGGTCGGCCCGCCACCTGGCCGGGTCGGGCTCGCTGCCGGCGGCTCCGTCGAAGTCGTCGCTCCACACCAGCCGCGGCGGCTGCGCCGGGTCCGGCGGCAGCGGCGGTGCCGGTACGGGGGCGCCTCCGGTGCCGTACACCTGGAACTCCCACAGGGAGTAGCCGTAGGGGGTGGCGCGTTCGGTGCCGTACATCCGTACGTAGCGTCCCGTGCCGGAGACCGCCAGGGTCTGTTTGAGGCCGGTGCCGGACGTGGTCGAGTAGACGGGCGTCCAGTCGCTGCCGTTGGACGAGACCTGGATCTGGAAGGACTTCGCGTAGGCGGGGTCCCACTGCAGGACGACGCTGCTGATCTGCGCGGTCGCGCCGAGGTCGACGGAGATCCAGCCTGGGTCGGTCCAGCCGGTGGTGGAGCTGGTCGCCCACCGCGAGGCGGGGTCGCGGTCGAAGGCCCGGGCGGGTGTGCACTCCCAGCAGTTCTGGTCGCTCTGGGAGGACGAGGCCGCGCCCGTCTTCCCGTACGACAGCAGCGTGTCCCCTCCACCGCCGCCCGGGTCGCCGCCGGTGCCGCTGGTCCCGAAGACCTGGAACTCCCAGAGGGAGAAGCCGTATCCGGTGCCGCGCTGGGTGCCGTACATGCGGACGTAGCGGCCGGTGGCCGTCAGGGTCAGGTTCTGGGTGCCGCCGGTGCCGTCCGTCGTCTCGTGGACGGTGGACCAGGTCTCGGCGTCGTCCGACACCTGGATGCGGAAGGCCTTGCCGTAGGCGGCCTCCCACTGGAGGGTCACGCGGCTGATGCGGGCCGGGGTCCCGAGGTCGACCCTGATCCACTGCGGGTCGGAGAAGGCGCTGGACCAGCGCGTCGCCGGGTCGCCGTCGACGGCTCCCGGCGCGCCGAACGGGTCCTCGGTACTCGACGCGAGGACGGGCCGGCCCTGCGACAGCAGGGTCTCGGCGGCGTGGGCCCGGGGCGCGGGCAGGCCGGCGAGGGTGAGCAGGACGGCCGCGAGGACGGCGGGTAAGCCGATGCGGCGGAGCAGGGGATGCACGGGCGACTCCTCGGTGGGGGAAGGGTGAGGGAGCGCTCCCTGAGGGGTGAGAATGAGCCGGTCCCGGTGGACTGTCAAGGCTTTGGGCAACAGGCCCGCAGCACCCTTGACGTACACGGTCCGTTCCGGGGAACGGTTTCTGAGATCCCTTCTGCGGTACGGACGGCACCCCTCAACAGGCGTTCGGAAACGTCCGGTTGACGGCGGGTTCCCCCCACCAGGGTGCGGAAAGGGGTCGTTGACAGGCGGATCGGGCCGAGGTCATCCTGAGGGGAGAACGCTCCCTGGACTCGAGGACCGGGCACCGGTGATCGGAAGGCGATGAATCGACCCACGCTCGCGGTGGTCGCCGCCCGGGCCGGCGTGTCCAAGTCGAGCGTCTCCCGGGTCATCAACGGGGAGACCACCGTCGCGCCGGAGATCCGGGACGTCGTCATGCGGGCGGTGCGGGAACTCGGGTACGTGCCGAACGCCGCCGCCCGCAACCTGGTCACCCGCCGCACGGACGCCGTGGCCGTGGTCGTCTCCGACCCGCCCAAGGGCGTGGTGTCCGACGACCCGCTGTTCTCGACCGTGGTGCGCACCGTCAGCCGGGAGCTGGAGGCCGTCGGCAGACGCGTGGTGCTGATCCTCGCCGAGTCCGACGAGAGCCGGGCCCGGGTGGAGCGCTACGTGGCGGGGGGCCACGTGGACGGCGTGATGCTCGTGGCACTGCACGGCGCCGATCCCCTGCCGGCCGCGCTCGCCCGCATGGGCCTGCCCGTCGCATCCTTCAACCGCACCGCCGCGACGGACGTCCCGTACGTTGCGCTGGACAACGCGGGCGGCGCGGAGCTGGCCGTACGGCACCTGCTCGACCGGGGCAGACGCCGGATCGCCACCATCACGGGGCCGTTGGACCTGTACGAGTCCCGTGAACGGCTGGAGGGGTACCGGGCGACCCTGCGGGGCACCGGGCGCCGCTCGATCGTCGCGCTGGGCGACTTCACCCGGGTGTCGGGCGCGGAGGCCATGCGGCAGCTGCTCGAGGACGACCCGGACCTCGACGCGGTGTTCGCGGCCAACGACCTCATGGCCATCGGGGCGTTGCGCGCCCTGCACCAGGCGGGCCGCCGGGTCCCCGACGACGTGGCCGTCGTCGGGTTCGACGACATCGAGGCCGCCGCCTACACCACGCCCGCGCTCACCTCGGTGCGCAGTTCCATGGCCGACCAGGCCACCGCGACGGTGCGTCTGCTGCTGGCGCTCATCAAGGGTGGCCCGAGGAAGCCGGTGATCATGCCGAACGACCTCGTGGTCCGCGAGTCGAGCTGAACGGGCGGCGGACGTTCGGGCCCCCGCTGCACTCGCGTGCGTGGTCCGGCGCCGTGGTGCGACGAGCACGGCGCCGGGCCGGAACGCGCACCCGCCGCGCGTGGCGGTCGGTTTCAGGGTCGCCGGACGTCCGGCGGACGCTTCGGCTACGGCGGTTTCCGCCTGGTCTGAGGACGCAGCGAGGGGCTTTCTCCGCCTTCCCTGCGGAGGTGCCCTGTCGTGCGGTGACCGGTGCCGGGGCGGGTGCGGGCGTGGCGGTGGAGCTCGGTCGCCTGCAGGGGGTACCGCCGTGACGCCTCGCCCGAGTTGCGGCTCATCGCACCTCGGATACGACAGGGGAAGTCCGCTCGCGGGGCGGTGTGGGGGAGCTGACGCGCGGGTCGGAAAGTGACGGGCCGATCAGCCGACGGAGAAGTGAACCGGCACCGGCGCTCCGAACGGGGGGCCAAGCACGCGTGCTGCTCGCGCTGTGCCACTGCCGGGGCTGCCCTGCGGTGGAAGGGGGCTCACCGAACGGCCAGCAGGCCGTACAAAAGGGGGATCCGCGGCTCGGGCAGCCGCCACCAGCCCGAGTCGGTACGGACCATCCGCGGCCAGCGCGGCCAGGGCAGTTCGTCGCTCTCCCGCAGGCGCCGGACGGCCATCCCCGCGTCCGTCACCGCGTTCACGACCTCTCCTATTCCGTGCATCCACTCGTAGCTGTCGGTGGCGCCCTCGACGGCCGGCCCGTCGGTGTAGGTGTGGGTGGCATCCCGGTGCACCGGACCCGAGCCCCCCAGGTAGTCGTGACGCAGCAGCAGTTCCGGTCCCTCGCCCGGACCCGGTTTCGGGCCGAGCGCGTTGAGCAGCGGGTGGAACTCCACGACGTACAACCGCCCGCCCGGCCGCAGAAGCCGGGCCACGACATCCGCCCACCGGTCGAGGTCGGGCAGATAGCACAGGGCGCCCTTGCCGGTGTAGACGACGTCGAACCGCCGGCCCCCGAGCGCCGCCACGGCGTCGTACACGTTGGCCTGGACGTAGGTGACGTCGAGGCCCGACTTCGCGGCGAGGTCCCGCGCGGCCGTCACGGACGCCGCCGAGAAGTCCAGGCCGACCGCCCGGGCTCCCCGCCGGGCGAGGGCGAGCGTCTCGGTGCCGAGGTGGCACTGGAGGTGCAGCACGTCCCGGCCGGACAACTCACCGAGGTCCTCCCACTCGAACGCGGCGAACCAGCGCTCCGGATCCAGGTCCTCGTCCAGGCCGTAGAACCGGCTGGTGACGTGGACCGGAGTGCGGGCGTCCCAGTTCGCCTGATTGGCGCGCATCAGCCGCGCGTGCTCGGCGGAGGTCATGAGGACATCCAACCGCGCCCCGGCCGTGCGGGGGAGGGAAAGCCGGAAAAGTGCCGTGCCGGGTGTCGATTCGACCGGTTCCCGTTCGTCGGTGGGGTGCAGGAAGCTGATGGGCATCCGGTCGCATTCCTGGCACACCTTCCCCCCTCGGGCAGGGACGCCTTCGCCCGGGGGCGTCCTTGCACGGGGTTCCCTCGCCATCGCTTTCGCCGCACAGCTGCGGGCACTTCATCAGAATGTCGGCGAAGCCGAGGGTGTTTCCGCGCACGCCGAGGGTGATGACGTCGGTGTCGGGACCACCGCCTCGGTCTGTGTGGGCAGCGCTGGAGAAGGGGTAGCCCGGGGTCTCGGAGATGGGCGGCAGGTGACCACGTCGAGCGGCGAGGACCACGTGCCGACCGGGCCGCGCGCCGACTCCGGCGGGCCCCGTAGGGTGGTCCGATGTTCGATCTTTGGGAGATCCGCGTGTTGCCGCCGGAACCCCGGTTCGCTGCCCAGTTGCGGTTCCGGGTCAACGGCGAGGACGTGATCGAAGGAGCGCTCGACAAGGGCGGCCGTGGTCCGTTCGCGGCGGACGTGCTGCCTGCTGGCCGGCCAAGCCTCCTGCGGGCGACCAGCGAGGCACGCCGTCTGGAGCTGGGAGAACCAGACTGCACCGGCGGCTGCTGCGGTTTCCTGTCCGTCGTCGTGCAACGGTTCGGGGACATCGTGCAGTGGTCGGACTGGGAGGTTCCGCAGGCCCCCGCCTCCCCGCCGCCGGAGTTCCACTTCGACGCCGGCCAGTACGACGCCGAAGTGGCTCGCGCTGAGGCAGACCGGTGGTGGCAGGTCTCCGCGTAGTCCAGCACGGCGCACCCCGGACTGGCTGCGGGGTCTTACCGTCGCCGAGTCCTTGGGTGAGGGCTCAGAGAGATCAACGAGCGGTCTTCGGCTCCACCCCGTCCAGCAGCAATCAGGACACCGGCCACGACATCGACGTCACCGCGGCGGAGGCCGCCGACGGTGTTGTCATCCCGCTGCGGATCACCGCTGACCGCCCCTGTCCCACCTGCGCCACCGGAACGGACGCGATCGCGGCGAGGGGGTGAGCGAACCGCGAAGGGGGTGGCCGGCTCATCCCCGATGCCCGAACGCTTGGCGCACCCCGGGATCAGCGGTCTGCATCCTCAGCGCGGTGTCGGGGCGAAGCAGGTGTAGGACCGATGACGGCAGAGGAGGGACCGTGACCGACACGGATGCCTGCGGGGAGCGGAGGCGGCGGACGCGTGTGATGCCGCCTCGACCGGCCGGTGATCGCCGATGACGAGATGGACGCCCCGGCCGGACGGCGGACGGCCGTCGGGGAGGCCTTGTTCCCACACCTGTACGGCCGACCCGACGCCGCTGAGCGCGACGTGCCCGGCCTGCGCCGCGCGCGGACGGGCGCCGGCCGGCCTGCTGCTCTGCCTGACCTGCGGCCACGTGGGCTGCCACGACAGCGCTCCCGGAGCCCACGCCACAGCCCACTTCGAGGCCGCCGGGCACCCGGTGGTCCGCAGCCTGGCACACGACGGCGGCTGGGCCTGGTGCTACGAGGACGAGGTGTACCTGGATCCGCTGGACGAGCCCGCACCACGATCCGCTCCGCGCGGGCCCGAGTCCGTCCGGGACTACCCGCGACCGCCCGCCATGAGCCACGACGACCGCGTCGTGGTCGTCGAGTGCGCCGGCCAAGTGGTGGCCGAGAGCCGCAGGACGATCCGGGTCCTGGAGACCAGCCATCCCCCCGTGTTCTACGTCCCCCCGCAGGACGTCCGTATGGAGCTCCTGTTCCCGGCGGCCGGGGGGCGGACCTGGTGCGAGTGGAAGGGGACGGCCCGGTACTGGGACGTCGTCGTGGGCGACGACGTGCGCGCCCGCGCCGCCTGGACGTATCCCCGTCCCGAGCCCCCGTACACGGCCCTCGCCGACTTCTTCGCCTTCTACCCGAGCCGCGTGGACCGCTGCACGGTGGCCGGGGAAGTGGTCACGGCGCAGGAGGGCGACTTCCACGGCGGCTGGATCACCTCGGAGGTGCGGGGACCGTTCAAGGGGGCGCCGGGCACACAGCTGTGGTGAGGAGTTCGCGGAGGCGCTCGCTCGGTTTCACGAATCACCGTCACGGTTGAGTGGGCGCGGCAACTGCCGTTGGTCGAGGACGCACCCGGCACGCAGATGCTGCCCCTCCCGGCCAGCTGGAAGCCGCGTGCACCGCCGCCGGCGACCTGGCCAGGGCGGTGGAGAAGACGATCCCTCAGCACCCGGACGCTGACGTCCTCCTCAGCTTCCCCGGACTCGGCGTACAGCTCCGCGCCCGGGTGCCGGCCGAGATCGGGGACGACCACACGCGGTTCACCGACGCCGGGGGCCTCAAGGCCTGTGCGGGCTCATCACCGATCACCCGGGCCTACGGCATGAGGGCGACGCGACAAGCCCCGCGACTGGCACGCCTCCGCCCTGACCGACCGCACGGCGAGCACTGCAACGAAGCACAGGCCTTCCCGTCGTCGCCGGAGGCGCTTGAGGCGACGGCCGCCGCCTGAGCCCGGCTCCTACTCCGGGATGACCAGACCGAGCGCGCGCAGTCGAGGCAAACAGGCGTCCAGGCAGGCCTCCACGGACACGGCGTCCGTGCGCACCAGGAGATCTTCGTGGAACGGGTTCCCGTTCGCCACGAACGTCCACGGCTTCACGCCGTCGCGCATACGCTCGGCATCGGCCTTGAACAACACCGTGACCCCCTGCTCGGCCAACGCTTCCATTACTCGCACCACGTCCACCGAAGACCCCTCGCGTCCGTTCTCGAACAGGAGGCAAGGCTACGGGCATCTCGGCAACCGACTTGACGGTTTGGGAGCGTGAGGCGTCCAACCAGCCGGGACGGTCCTCCCGACCTCATTACTCAACATGCACGCGTCACAAAAGTGTGCCGGAGCCGGAACCGGACAGAGCCGCCCAAGGATGCCGCGGCCGGCCTGCCCGGCTGCTGCCGTTTTGCCGGAGCGGCAACAGGAGTGGCGTGACCAAGCCACGATGGGTGACGTTGGGCCCATGACCGACAACATCACAGCGGGATCGCCCGCGTCTGACACTTCCTTGCCTGGTGACGGATACGTCGGAGACCCCGCGGTGCGGGTGGAGTGGGACAACCGATACGCCGACCGACAACAGCTGTGGAGCGGCCGGCCCAACGGAGCGCTCGTGGCCGAGGTCGCCGGGCTCACGCCCGGGCGGGTGCTCGACGTCGGCTGCGGCGAGGGCGCGGACGCCGTCTGGCTCGCGCGCGGCGGCTGGGACGTGACCGCGCTCGAGGTCTCGGGCGTGGCGCTGGAGCGGGCGGCCGGGCACGCGCGGGATGCAGGCGTCGCCGTTCGCTGGGTACACGCCGCGCTGACGGAAGCAGCGCTCCCGCCGGCCTCCTTCGACCTGGTCTCCGCGCAGTATCCGGCCCTGCTGCGCACGCCCGACGCCGCAGCCGAGCGAGCGCTGCTCGCGGCCGTCGCGCCCGGCGGCGTGCTGCTGCTCGTACACCATGCGGGGATGGAGACCCGGCAGGCGCACGACAGCGGCTTCGACCCGGCTGACTACGTCTGGCCCTCGATGGTCGCCGCCCTGTTCACCGACGACTGGAAGGTGGAGGTGAACGAGCAGCGGCCACGCGTGGCACCCGGCGGCGGCGCCGGCGCGCACCATACCGACGACCTGGTGCTGCGTGCGCGACGGCTGCGCTGAGTCCCTCCGACCACAGCGGGCCCGGCATCTGGGCAGACCGGATGACCGAGCCACCGAAAACGGGCTGCGGCCTCTCATGATCGAAACCGCGCGGTCGTTCCGGCCAGGGTGCCGATGAGTCGCCTCAGCGTCCTGCCCGCTCCGAAGCCACCGGCAACCGGCAACCGGCAACCGGGATGGCATCCAGCACATCCAGCGCCTGGGCGGTCAGTGTCCGTTGGCACGAGCTGAGCAGTGGTTGACCTTCGATGGCAAACCGCCGAGGTTCACTGTCACAGGTCACGGCTCACGTCGCGGTCGGGCTCGTCTCCATGGCCGAGGCGCGCTTCCGCCGGCCATGGCCCGTAAGCGTTCGTCGCTGAGAAGCCCGACATCCTCATCCGATCAACCGGCTCAGCCGTAAGCGTTCGCTTCCCAGACGCGGGCGGGGCAGGGCTTGGAGGCATGTCACGAGGACTTTCACATGAACGACCACCACCAGGGCGAGGGCAACCACATCCGCCAGGCGACGGACCGCGACCGCCCCCTGGGCGGAGAGACCTCTGCCTCCCACGGCAGTCTCACCGTGGCAGCCCTCGCTGCCGAGGCGGGCGGACGGCGGTCTCTGTGATTGCCATGGCCGCCGCCATGACGGTCAGCTGGGGGTTCACCCGCGGGCAGCTGGGGAGCACCGACGCGTCCGCGACCACCACGCCGTGCACACCGCGGAGCCGGCCCTGCGGATCGACCGGGAAGCGTTGCGGGCTCGCACCCGCGGCGGCCGTGCCGGTGGGGTGGTAGGCCGACAGGTGCAGCTGTCTCACGCTCGTGCCGGCCAGCGCGTCACGCAGTTCGGTGAGGCTGCGCACACGGGGCGTGCGCGGAATGCCGGTGAGTACTTCCTCGGCGCCCGCGGCGAACAGCAGCTCGCCCATGGCGAGGACGGCCCGCAGGAGACGGCCGGCGTCGCGGGGGTCCAGGTCATAGCGGATCACGGTGCGGTGGCGGCCCAGGACGCGGCCGGCCGGACTGTCGGCGATCATCGCTCCGAGCGTGGCGAGCCGGTCCGCGTCCTCCAGTTCACGGCGCAGTTCGCCGCCCACCCCGGGCAGGACGAACGAGCCCATGCCGGGTGGGGTGGCGGTGGCCTCGATGAGGATGCCGGCGCCGTGGTGTTCCTCCACGCCGACGCTCTGCAGCACGCCCTGCCAGGCTTTGACCGGTTCGGCGAAGCGTCCTGCGACGCTCGTGGCCGGGTGGACGCTGAGGTTGTGTCCGAGTCGGGGGTGACGGCCCAGTCCGGAGCGGCGCAAGAGCTGCGGGGTCTGCAGGGCACCCGCCGCGACGACGACGAGGGGTGCGAGGATGTCGAACGCGCCGCCCCGCTCCCGGCGTACGCGCACTCCCGCCGCACGGGGGCCTCCTGGGCGGTCCGGGTCGACGAGTACGCGTTCCACCCGCGCCTCGGTGACGATGCGGGCCCCGGCTGCGCATGCCTCGGGCAGCACGGAGAGCTGGACGCTCTGTTTGGCGCCGGTCGGGCAGCCGGTCACGCACTGGCAGGAGCCCTGGCAGCCGGGCGCGTTCCTTCGCAGGGGCGCGGCCCGCCAGCCGAGTGCGTGGGCGCCGGCGAGTGCGACTCGTCCGTTGGCGCCGAGGACGTCGAGGGGCTGGGTGGCCACGCTCAGCATGCGCTCGGCCTCGTCCAGGTGACGGTCGAAGTCGTCGGCCGCCGTCCACCCGAAGTGCCTGCTCCAGCGGGACAGGACGTGGTCCGGGGTGCGGTAGCAGGTTCCGGAGTTGACCAGGGTGGTGCCGCCGACGGCTCGGCCCACCGGCAGCAGCAGCGGCGGTGAGCCGACGGCGAAGGTGGCTCCGCCGTCCCGGTACAGCTCGGTGAACCGGTCCAGGGGCGCGCGCCGGCCGAAGGATTCCGTGGAGTGGTGACTTCCCTCTTCGAGGACGACGACGTCGAGGCCTGCCCGGGCCAGGGCCCGCGCGGCCACGGCCCCGCCCGCTCCCGAGCCGACGACCACGGCATCGGCGGTGGAGCGGGCGGGCCAGGCGCACGCGGGTGTCAGGTCGAGCGGGGGGTCCCTGCGCGTGAGGACGCTCGTCGCCGGTTCCCCGTGGAGCATGCGCTCGGTTCCGGCCGACATCAGGACGGGCACCTTGAGGAGGTCCAGCAGCGGCAGGAGCGCGGGTCGGGCGGCCAGTGCGGTCAGAACGGACTGCCGTTCGCGCGCGGTGAGCCCGGCCAGGGTGCGCCCGGTGCGGGCCAGGGCGTAGGCGTCCACCGCGCGTGCCGCGGCCCGGATGCCCGTCCGGGCGGCCACCGGCATCGCGGCCAGGACCGTCTCGAGACGGTCGGGAACCAGTCGTGGCCAGTCGGTCGTGCCGTCGTCGGCGATGAGGGCGGCGACGAGGCCGGTGAGACTCATCGTGTGCCCACCTCCGCGTGGGCCGTGCCGTCCAGTGTCCACTCGGCCTCGGTGCGCCAGCCGCCGAACCACCACCTCTCCAGCAGGACGTGCGCGTCGGCGCGCTCACTGTTACGGCAGGTCGCGTGCCGGCCGTCGGGGTCGGTGTAGTCGAGTGCGAGGGTGCGGTCGGCGGGCTGGGTGACCTCGACCCGGATGCGGCGCAGGGCGGTACGGCCGGTGACCGTCCACGTGGGCAGCACCGTGTCCGCCCGGAAGCGTCCCGCTCCGGCCCAGCCGGCGGCCCCGCGCTCTGGACGGCGGGGCCAGTCGCGGCCGTGACGGCGCAGCCGGAGGAAGACCATCGGGGGCAGTCTGCGCAGTCCCGGGCGCGTGGAGACCGCGGCGACGACCTCCAGCACGTCCCCATCACCGAGGTCGGCGTGCAGCCAGGCCCAGCGGCGGGCGTTGCCGTGACCGTGGATGCGGGCCGACGCGCCCGGGGCCCCGGTGAGCGTCAGCGTCCTGCCGTCGTACGTGAAGGTCCCGTCGTACCGGGACCGCGCGGCCGGAAGCATGTGCGTGGCGGGCAGGAGCGGGCGGTTCCAGGACCAGCGGGGGAAGGTGAACAGCGGCTCGCCGGCGGGGCGTTCCGCGATGTCCCAGTGCAGGGCGCCCCCGTCCGCCGACCCCGACAGGCGCCCGGGCCGGGAGGTGACCTCGCCGGCGCCGAAGCCCGGCTCGGCGCCGGACCACGGCACGGGGCCGAAGCGGGCGTGCCGCACGGGGCCGTCACCGGGGAACACCGCGGCCCAGCCGTGCGCGTACGGCTCCGACCCGTCGGCCGGCGCGGTCAGTTCGTGGTGCAGCCACAGTCCGCTGCCGGAGTCCGGGTCGGTGACGGTGGTGTACCAGACCTCCGTGCGGCCGGGCTCACCGCGCCAGCGGGACGCGAGGAACGCGCCCGGCTTCGAGGACCGCGGGAAACGGAAACTCGCGAGGAACGGCAGGAGCTGCGTACGCAACCGGAAGCGAAGGGTGCCGGTGCCCAGCGGCGCGCCGTCCTCGTAGAGAGTGAACGGCAGCACGGTCATCGAGGCCACGGGCCTGCGGGCGGAGACGGACTTCCAGCCGTCGAGGGTGAGTCGGCGGCCACCGGCGGTGAACGCGATGCGGTACCGGATACGGCGTCGCGCGAGGGGGGAGATCTCCAGCTCTCCGTCCGCGTCGGGATCGTCGGCCACGCCTGCGATCCGTACACGGCCTGCGGCGCGCGCCTCCGTCGTGCCCCGCAGCCGCATCACGTGGTCCGCGGACACCGTCAGGTCCAGGCGGACGCGGCGGTCGCGGTGTTCGCCGTCGAGCCGCAGCGTGCCGAGCATCGTCTCGCGGAAGACGGTGCGGCGCGCGTTCGAGCGTCTGCCCGGGTGGGTGCGTGAGGCCGTGGCCGCGCTCATGCGAGGCCCTCCAGCATGATCCGCTCGGTGACGGTCAGGTACTGCTCGGCCGCTCGCCGGGCGCCGGCCTCGTCCCCGGACCGCACCGCGGCGACCACCGGCGCCAGGCGCTCCCGGGCCACCTTGGCATCCGTGAACGGTCCCCGGAGCGCGGCGCGCACGGGGAGGTAGGCGTTGAAGAGGGTGTTGGTGAGCAGGACGTAGACGCGGTTGCCGGTGGCGCGGGCCAGTGCCCGGTGGACCTCCATGTCCGCCAGCTGCACGGCGTCCGCGTCCGCCGCCTCCCCCACGGCCGCCAGCAGGGCGGCCAATTCGGTTCGTTGCCGTTCGCTCGCTCGGCCCGCCGCGCGTTCGGCGATCAACGCTCCGATGCCGCGCCGCACCTCGAACACCTCACCGATCCAGTCGGGGCTGTGCCGTACGAGCATCGGCAGCAGGTCGGCGCCGCCCAGGCGCAGGTAGTCGCGCACACGCGTGCCGACGCCGTGCCGGGTCTCCAGCAGGCCCGCCTGCATCAGACGTCCGAACGCGTGCTTCAGGGTGGTGCGGGTGACGCCGTAGCCGTCGGCCAGGGAGCGCTCGGGCGGCAGGTAACCGCCCGCCGGATGGCGCCCGGCGAGGATGTCCTCACGCAGCCGGCTCTCCAGGGCGTCCACGAGGGTTTCGCGGGGCAGGGGCTCCATGCCGTCCTCCAGTGGCTCAGTGGATGAGCCACTCAACCAGTGGGGGTCCGTCGGGTCAATGGTCTCGACGAGCCCGCCTTACCGGACGTCCACCGTCTACGAGGAGGGGTGAGAGTGCGGTCGGGTAATCCGGTTCAGCCGCCGCTGGACATGGCCTTCAGCACTTTGCCCCTGGGATCCGCCTGCTGGAGGCCTCCGGGAGACGGTCGCGGACGAGCAGCCCATCCGTCTGGGAGCGCAGCCGGCGGCCAGCAGTGTGCCGGCGTCCAATCCGAATGAGCGCGCCGGGGCGCCGCTGCGCGCCGGCTGCAGTGCTGTCGTGCAGTCGTGCTGTTCCAGAGCGCGTCAATGGACACGCGTCCCTCCCACACCGCACAGACAAACAGCCTCGCCTCCCCCGTGCTCGTCAAGCTCGGCTCCTACGACCCCGTCCGGCTCACCGTGGTCCGCGCCCGTACCTGGGTCGGGATCTCCGTGGTGCTGCGCCCGGTGCACTGCAGACGGCCTGCGGCGCCGTAGCGGCCCAGCAGCGCCGTCCGGGGCGCCGCGACGGAGCCGACGATGGCCTCAGTGGCAGGCTGGGGGGCACAGCGCACGTTCGAGGTCGTCCTGTAGAGCCCGAGGTGGTGTGGTAGCCGGCCGTCGGGGCCGGTGACAGCCGCTCTCGGGTGAACAACGGCAGTCCGGAGTGAACGGTGATGCATGCTTCCCGTGATGCACGGTTCCTACCAGACAGACCACAGGCCGCAGACAGCGCGAGGGTCGTCATCTGGGGAGACCCGCGGGGACGCATCCTCTGCTCGTGGGGACGGCCCCGCTGGTTCCGCTACTTCGTGCAGATCCCCGCGCCCGCGGGGATGGCCCCGGCCTCGGCCATGGCGTCGTCGGCATGCCCGACTGCTCCCCGCCCCCGTGTGGATGGCCCCGGCAGCCGGTTCACACCCGCGCCGAGCTGCGGTGCTCCCCGCGCGGTACGGGGAGAGGCCGGCGAGATGGCAGCAACCTCGCTCTCGGTCGACCTCCGCAGCGGTCTCCACCCGCCGGACACGCCGAATGTGGCCGTGAGTTGGCCAGGTGGTTTGCGAACGAGCGCGGTGTCGGTGTGGAGGTCGGGCACGCGTCGACGAGTCCTGGAGGCCGGACGTCGAAGCGGAACTCGCGTGAACGAGCAACCTGCTCGATCGGGCGTCGTACAGTCGACACGCCTTTCCGGCCGAACATGGGTGGGTCAGCGCAGTCCGACGAAAAGGTCGTCTTCGGGTAGGGCGGCGCCGGTGCTGTCCTGGACCCGAACGAAGGTCTCTATGCCCATCAACTCGTCAAACTTTTGGCTTCCCAGCTTGAGGAAGAAGATGTTCTCGCCCTGACTGGCGTGGGCGGCCAACGCCTCGAACTTCTGACCGCTGAACCGAGTCGTGTTCACCCATGTGGTGATCTCGTCGTCGGGGAGGCCGATCTCGGCCATCGCGGCGGCCTGGGCAGGGTCCGGCTCAGGCATGTCATCATGAAACTCGCGCATGATCTCGCCGAATCGCTTCATCATCGAACGGGGCATCGTGGTCCAGTACACCTTCGGTGCCAGCGCGGTCATCTCCAGTGCCGCCATCGTGATGCGGTGGGCCTGAATGTGGTCAGGGTGTCCGTAGAAGCCGTTCTCGTCGTAGGTGACGACCACATCAGGTCGGTAATGACGCATGAGCTCCGCGAGCCTGGCCGCGCCTTCCTGCACGGGGGTCTGCCAGAAGGATCCGGGGGCGTCGTTGCTCGGCCAGCCCATCATCCCGGAGTCGGCGTAGTCCAACGTCTCCAGATCGCTGACCTGCAAGACGGCACAACTCGCTTCGAGTTCTTGACGGCGCATCGCGGCGACCGCCGCCGGATCATGTCCCGGATCTCCCGGCTTGACACCTCCCGGACCGTCACCACAACGGCCGTCGGTACACGTCACGAGAACCGTGCGGATGCCTTCCGCCGCGTACCGAGCGAGGACACCTCCGGTTCCGGTGGCTTCGTCGTCGGGGTGGGCGTGCACTGCCATGAGCGTCAAGGGCCGGTTGGTCATGAAGCAATCCTTCTCCGGAGATACGTCTGGTCTGAGTGCCTAGCGGCTGCACCGCAATCCTGAGCCCGGAACCTGGTGCAGCGCCGGTCTCTCAGCGATGCAACCGTGCTGGTGGGCCCGGTTGTTCCCGGCACGGCTGCTTTGGCCTGCCAGACACCTTTGGGGCGGGACCATCCCCGCACGTGGGGGAAGGTCCCGGGTACTCCGCGCCCGGGACCGGGTCAGGACCGGGTCGTACGGCTGCTCCCCCGTGCCCACGGGGATGTGACCACGCCAAACGGGTCACGGGTCACGGGTGTCGGGTGTCGGGTGTCGGGTGCAGAGTGCCCTCCGCGCCGGCGGGGATGGTCCCGCGGCGAGCGGGCCACAGCCGCTCAAGTACTCCCCGCACCCGCAGGAAAGTCCAGGGCCGGCGCGGGTCGCCGCTGCGCGATGTCCGCGAGGCCGAGCGGCCAGCCGTGGCCCCTCGCAGGTGCGGCTGCCGCCGCGTGCTCATGGCGTTGGCAGGTTACGGCAGCCCGCCTCGTCAGATCCGCACACCTGGTGGCCTACTTGTCGGCTTAGCAAGCCAAGTTGTTCCGGTTACCCTCCGCCGCCCGGCGCGGCGCGTCCGGCGATCCCAGCAGACCGTACGGCAGATACCCGGACCGGACACCGAGTTCCCACCCATGGACCTGGACGGCGAGGCAGGCCAGGGCGAGTGTGCCGAGGGGGAGGAGGGACCGGGGCGCGGGATCACCGGAACCGGCCTCGACGCTCTTCCGGTAAGCGACCAGCCGGGCGACGAGGGCGTCCTCGAAGGCGTGCTGGTCGTCGTCGAGGAGTACGCGGAGCAGCCGCTGGTCCGCGCTCAGCGCGTCGCCGACCTCGTCGAGCCGCCGGGCGGCCTCCGCGCGCTCCCCGACGTCCGGCTTGCGCAGCGGAACCGTGGGCCAGTCGCGGGGCAGATGCCCGGCCGCCTCGGTGAGATAGGGGCACAGGGCGTCCATGGCGGCGAGGTCGGCGGGGTCGGAGACGGAGGTGTACCGGTTGTAGGGCACGCCGTCACGGATGGCGTGCGCGTAGTCGCCGCGCAGCAGCAGCCCCGTCCCCCGCTCCCAGTCCCACACGTGCCCGCTGACGACACACATCTCGAACATGTCGAGCCAGGTCCGCGCGGTGGGCGCCTCCTTGACGACGTCCCGGAAGGTGATGGGGCCGTCCCCGAACTCGTCGTCGTCCGGGTCCGTGCTGATCCGCTCCCCGATAAGAGGGAAGCGGATTTCCTGGTCCCCGCTCGGGAAGCACATGATGCCGAGCACTCCGTGCGCACACTCGGCGGCGGTGACGGCGACCGTGCCGGCCGCGGCGTCGAGCCCCGGCTCCGTCACCGTTCGCGCGGCGACGTGGTCGAGCAGTTCGTCCGCCATGGCCCGGATCATCGTCGGCGAGATACTGCCGTACCGCAGCGAGTGCCACCGCGTGTAGGCCCGCCCATCGATGTCGTCAAGCGCCTCGGCCAACCGCTGCTCGCCGACCTCATGGCATGTCACATCTCGCACGAACCGCGTCCCTCCATGAACTCCACGACCGGATGACGCACGTTATCAATGGGCACTGACAGCACAGTCCTCTCTCGATGCCGGGCAGGAGCTGTTGGTCCGGTGGGCTCTACGCGAGGAGATGACAGACCGCCGCACTGGGAGGCGGCACACCGGGGGGAACGACCGTTCCGCACGTGAGTACCGCGCTTCGCCCGGGGCCTACCTCCGGATCGCTGCGGAACGGACGGCCGTCGTGGGCGTGCCGCGGGGTGGGTCGGCCCGGATCGAGCGGGTGGTGGTCATCGCCGTACAGCTGCGCCGGGCGCCTACGTCGACCCCTTCGCCGGACTGCGCGAGGGCGACATGGATGTCTTCCCGACCTGGCTACCAGTGGACGAAGCCGATCTCACCGTAGGCCCGGTCCTCTTCCGCGAAGGGTAGTCACCGAAGGCGGCACCACCCAGTCCGGCTCCCTGATCGACGAGATCGTGCGCGAGGGCGCCCGCCGGATGCCCGCCGACCGCGCGGGAAGCGGAAGTCATGGGCCGCGACTGTTCAGGCGCGTGAGGCCGCGGCGATGACCCGGCTCGCGGCGGTCTTCTGCAGCAGTCCGTAGGCGAGCACAGGGAGAAGCAGGTGTGGTTTGTCGGGCAGCGTGGTGGTGATCAGGACCGCGCTCGCGCTGCTGTTGTTCATGCCGCAGGCGAGCGTCAGCGACGAGGAGGAGGGGGCGTCCAGGCGCAGCAGGTGTGCGGCGGCCCGGCCCAGCAGGAAGGAGAGCAGGCAGACGAGCGCCGCCACGACCAGTGCCGCACCGAACAACAGCGGGCGCGGATGTGCGAGGAAGGAACCCAGGGCGCCACTGGCGTTGACATACGTCAGGACCAGCGATCCGACGAGGGCCACAGGCGTGATCACGCGCAGCGTGCGGCCCCGCCACGCCGTCGGCAGCGCGAGACGGCACAGAATTCCGGCCGCGCAGGGCAGGACCACGCTCACGAGGGCGAAGCCGCCGTGGGCCGTGTGCCCGCTCGTGGTGAGCGTCTCGGCGTAGTCATCGCTGAGGAGCGGCACGAGGGCGGTGATGACCAGCGGGATGGTGAACGGGCTCAGGAGCGTGGAGGCGAGGACGAGCCCCACCATGGTGGGCTGGTCCCCGTCGTCCTTGCCGGTCCATACGGTGGCTCCGGCGGCGACGGGCATCGCCACGATGAGGATCATGGCTGTGACGAGGCCGCTGCCGCCGTCCGTGTCGGGGGTTTGGTGCAGGACGAACGCGACGAGGGGGATGACCAGGAGCGGGATCGCCAGGTGCAGGACGAGTCCCGCCAACAGGGTGGTGGGGCTGCGCAGCAGCCGGCTCAGCTCGCGGATGGGTACCTGCAGCCCGGCGGAGAAGAGCACCAGGGACAGCAGCAGCGGGCCAGTACTCAGCGGCAGGCCGGTCACTGTGCCGAGGGGCAGGGTGTGCTCCCGGCGCAGCCACAGTCCGGGGCCGGGCAGGAGGAGGGCGGTCAGGTAGGACAGCACGACGGCCCGGCCGAGTCTGCGGCGCAGCCAGAGCGCCGCCCGGTCAGTGGGCGGGTGGGAGCCAGTCGGAGGGTGCACTACGGACTTCTTCCATCGCGGCGGACGGGAGGGAGTGGGGTGCCGCTATGGGAAGCCGGTGGTCATGACTGGTCATGACTCCCATGGTGCTCCGGTGAGGCGGTCGCGGCCAGCCGGTGCCGCGCCGCAGTCAGGATGCGTTCAGGTATGCGATCCACCCCGAACAGCGCTGACCGGAAGTCCTGGCCCCACCTCAAGCCGTTGAGAAGCCTGCCGGGTGGGACCACTTGCCCTCAGCGGGTCGACCGGGTCCGGTCACCCGACAGACAGGTCGGCCCGGAAGCGTGCCCCGCAGGTGTGACCGCGATCGTGGACAGTTCGCCGCCGAGGGCGCGAGCCAGGCGCCGCGCGAGCGGCAGTCCGACACCCGGGCCGTCGTACCCGTCGCCGGAGTCGGTGCGGCGGCCGGGCTGGACCTGGTCGTCGGCGAACGCCGCCGGCACGCCGGGGCCGTCGTCGGTGACGTCGATTCGCAGGGTGCCGGGCAGCTGCCGCGGACACGGACTCCGCGGAGTGTGCGTAGCGGACCGTGTTGGTCGGCAGCGGCTGACGATGCGTTCGAGGAGGGCTGGCGACGCGACTCCCGCCCGCGGTCGTGGATCCCCCACGTCGACGAGGAAGGCTGCCGAGATGGCCGCCCGCGTGGCCTCCGCAGACTCGGCGGACGGGCTGCTTCGGGCTCTGCTGTTGGAGGAGGCTGCCCGCTCGTACTCGAACGCGCCGCACGAGGCGGGGCCGAGGTCTGGGGGCAAGTCCGCGTATCCCTGGCGTCGGTTCCGGATACTGCAGGTGAATGGCGGCGCCTGCGCCTTGCCCAGTTGCGTGGTGACGCGTCCGACAAGGCCTCCCCTCGCACTTACCTCCGCATCCAGTTCGTCAACAAGATCACCTGCCCCAACGCAGCAGTGACGCTGGACAGCGAGGAGGATCAGGCGATCCTTGCCGAACATTTGCACCTTCGGACCGCGATCGCCGACGCGCTGCGGCTTGAGTCCAGTTGGGCTGAGCATCAGTAGTGCATCCTGAGGTGCCGGCTGCGCGGTTCAGGCGGTCCGCATGCGGTCCGCCTCCGAGGTTGGCAACGGTCGGCCCGGGCCGACGTGCTCGTTGCGGGCGGTCTCAAGCAGCAAGCGCCAAGAGGTCACCGTCGGGCGGCGCCGCAGAAGACCTCGCCGCTCCCGTTCGGTCATCCCTCCCCAGATGCCGTGCCCGATGCGGTGGTCGAGAGCGTAGGCGAGACATTCGGTCTGAACCGGGCAGCCGTTGCACAGAGTCTTCGCCTGGTTCTGGGATGCGCCCTCAACGAACAGCTCCTCAGGGTCCGCGGTGCGGCACTTCGCCCGTGTCTCCCACTCCGAATCGTCCATCGCCATGGCCGGCTTCCTCCCACACGCTCCCCCGATGCCGGGGTCTGGTGCAGACCGTATGCCCACGAAACGCAGGTCATGCTCCTCAAAAAGACGCTCGACCTGTCCGTGATGACCATCGCTTCGCACGAGGTGCGCGTGACACACCGCCTGCGCGCCGGAACCGGCGTTCTCGGTCCCTTCCCGTGCCGTGGGCAGCAGGCGCTCCGAGCACTGGCCTGCCCGGAAGCTGAGGTTGGAGGTGATGCCGCCCGTCCGTGCTCAGCGGAGTCGCGATCCAGCCGGAAGGCCCCGCGGTGAGGGAGTGGCCGCATGTGCGAGATCGGGGCACGGATGATCAACGCTCGGGTGGAGACCGTACACGAGACACCGGCGTTCCACCGCGACGGTCGTCAAACGGCCCTGTCTGCTTCCGGGGGACGGCTTCCACGAGTAGCAGCCAGGTAAGCACCCGGCTACCGGTAAGGCGCGCGAGCAGCCCTACTTCATCCGCCCGCCGGACGAGAGGTGATGGCGCTCGCTTCGTCGGCATCGATCCAGTGCTTGCACGCGGTGCGCTCGTAACCGGTGCGGTCCTCGTCGAGGACCTGGAGCCGGGCGAGCACGTCCCTCACGGGCAGGGTGGTGGTTTCGCCGGGCACAGCGGCCGGAGCGGCGTGCGCGGTCGCGCGGACGAGGCGGGCGGCGAGCGCGGCGGTACAGGGCATACGCGCACCTTCGGCTCGGGACGGAGCACGCCCTTCTTCCGCAACCCGGCGGCGCTGAGCGCGTCAAGTTGCCGCTCCGGTATCGAAGTTCGAGCGAATCCCCTTGCACAATGGTCAAGATTCGTTGACCATTGCTCGCGTGTCTACCGACGATCTGCCCGAGACGTTTCACGTCACCACGGACGAGCAGCTGCGTGCCGTCTCCAATCTCACACGTCACCGGATCATGGCCGTACTCCGCTTCGAACCGGCGACGATTACGCAGATCGCCGAGCGGGTGGGCCTTGCGAAGGGGAGTTCCAGCTATCACGTGCGGCTGCTGGAGCGGGCCGGCCTGGTGAAGGTGGTGCGGACGCGGAAGGTCCGGGGCGTCACCGAGCGGTACTACGCGATGGCCGCGCGGGCGATCGTGCTGCCGGATCCGGGCGACGGAGGGCCGGATGTGCTGATGCGGCATGCGGTGGCGGATCTGGAGGCGGCGCCGACGGAGGGCGAGCGGCACGTGCGGATGGCTCATCTGCGGCTCACCGACGAGCAGTTCGCGGAGCTGGGGGCGCGGTTGCAGGCACTGGCGGACGAGTACCGGGAGCTGTCCGATCCGTCACTGCCGGACGCGTCTCTCGTGTTCGCACTGTTCCACCCGGCAGCGCGCGAGCAGGCCGAGGAGGGCGCCAAGTGACCTTGCGGATACGGAAGTTGCCGACCGGGTTCGGACGGCTGTGGAGTGCGCAGACGGTGTCTTCGCTTGGTGACGGGGTGTCGCATGCCGCACTGCCGCTGCTCGCGTTGACGCTGACGCGGGATCCGATGGCACTCGCCGTCGTCACGGCCGCCGGGACGCTGCCGTGGCTGCTCTTCGGGGTGCTCGGCGGTGCACTGGTGGATCGCTGGGACCGTCGGCGCACGATGTGGGTCGCGGACACGGCGCGTGCGGTGCTGCTCGCCATAGCGGCGGCAGCGGCCGCACTCGACGTGTTGAGCATTCCATTGCTCTCGGTCGTTGCCTTTCTTCTCGGCATCGGCGGGCTGTTCTTCGATACGGCCGCCACGGCCTACCTGCCGGATCTGCTCGGCCGCGATCCCGCGCTCCTGCAACGCGCCAACTCTCGCCTGCGCGGCGCCCAGACCGCCATGTCCGGTTTCGCGGGGCCGCCTGCGGGCAGTGCGCTGCTCGCGCTCGGACGGGCGGTCCCGCTGCTCGCCGACGCGGTGTCATTCCTGTTCTCCGGGCTGCTCGTCCGGACACTGCCCGCCATGCCCCGGCCCGTGCCGGAGGTCCGCGAGTCGCTGCTCCGGCAAGCGCGGGCCGGAGCCTCGTACGTCTTCCGGGACCGGGTGCTACTCGGGCTGGCGCTCCGCCCGGCGGTCGGGAACGTCGCCTTCCTCGCCGTGGAGACCGTCCTCGCCCTCTTCGCGCACGACCGCCTGGGCATCGGCACCTACGGCTTCGGACTGCTCCTCACGGCCGAGGCCACCGGCGGCCTGCTGGGAGCAGGCATCGCCTCCCGCCTCGGCCGACGACTCGGCACCGGCACCGCACTGACCTGCACAGCCGCCGTCGAAGGGCTCGCCATTCTGGGCCTGGCTGCTGCCTCGAACCCTTACGCGGCGGGGCTGGCGCTCGCCGTCTGCGGGGCCGGCATGGGCGCCACCATGGTGCTCGGGCCCTCCCTCCGGCAGGCGATCGTCCCGGCCCACCTGATGGGCCGGGTCGCCTCCACCTCCCGCATGCTGGCCATGTGTGCCGCCCCCATCGGGGCCTTCCTCGGCGGCTGGCTGGCCGCCACCTACGACATCCGCACCCCGCTCTGCGCCGCCGCCGGCCTCCTCCTGACGATGACGGCCGTCACGGCATCCATGACCAGCAACCGCCGGGTCGAAGCGGCGCTGCGTGCCGCCACCCAGGCAGGCGGTCCGGATCACCCGGCATCCAAGGATCCCGGCCGGAAGAGTGCACCCGGCTTGTTGTGACGCCTGCCGGGATGTCGATGACGGCAAGTCCTGGATCTGCGATGTGCCGGCCCCTGACCAGCCACGATCTGCCGCTGCGGACCGGGGCGCGGGCGCCATCGTCCGGCTCGGCGCGCGACCACTCAGCCGCGTCGTCCGCCTCACCGTCGACGACGTGATCCACGACGGCGACCATGTCCTCCTCCGCCTCGGCGAACCACCCTCCCCGGGCCCGGACCGGTCACCGATCCCCCGCTTGCCCGGATCCAGGACCGGGACAGCATGAACACCGCGACGAACCGCGACTCCGTCCTGGAAGGGCTCGAAGCCGATGAGGGACCACAACCGCCAAGTTCAGCGACCGTTTGGCGCTGCTGTCGTCGGTCATCTCGCGGCCGCCGGCCGATGCCGGCTCGCACGCTGCCGTAGTGCAGACCCGCGACAGGCGGCGGACGGCCGCGCCTGCCGGCACCGGCCCCAGGCCGGCCCCGCGCCATTCGGGCTCGGTGATCATCCGGTGCATGACCAGCAGATCACCGACCGGGTGTGCGAGTACCTCCTCCGAAGCGGGGCGTACTCGCCGCGGCCCAGGGCCAGCAGCGTCTCGCCGATGCGGGAGACGTCACCGGTGTAGGCGTTCACTGCGGCGCCAGCCCCCGCGAGGAACCGGGCGAAGCCTCGGTCCGGCCGTGTGGTCTGCTTCGCACACCGCGCGCCCAGGTGCGGATGCCCGCATCCGAGAGCGGAACCGCGCCCTTCAGAATGCGGGTGTTCTTCGCGGCGCGCGCCGGCCGCACCGAGCGGAGAGTTCCTTCCCTGTGATTCGACGGCCCGGAGGTGATGATCCCGTCGGTCATCCCACTCTGACTTGTCGGCGGATATCGCCGGCCGCTGTCCGGCGCTGCTCGCGCCGTGCCTCGGCTGCCAAGAGCCACAGCCACACTCCCACGGTGATCAGGTGGGCGCGCTGAGCGATGCCCTGCCCACCGTGAATGCCGACGTAGGGACCGGCCGAGAGGATCGCCGCCGTCATCGACAGCGGCAACAGCCAACGGGCCCAGCGTCCGGGACGACACTGCCGCCCGGTGGCCGATCGAGCATGGACGGCAAGTGCGGCCATCGAGGTGAACACGGCAAAGTGCACCAGCGCGCTGGTCGTCGTGTGCGCGATATTGTCCACCGGACAGCCCGGCTCCCGAGAGGGTGCGCACCGCATGGGCAGCGCAACGTCCGCCACGGAGCAGACAGCGAACAGCGCGAGGGCGGCCCAAGCTGCTGACGTCCAGCTCCATGACAACAAGGGAAGGATCGGGCACGAGGCCACCAGGAGCAGCGCGGCGGAGAGCAACTCCACCGCGGTGAACAGCAAACGGTGGGGCTGGTCGGCGGCGAACGTCTCGCTGACATAGGAATTGCGCTGGTCAAGCCCGGTCTGCACCCAGAACTGAAGTAACCAGTCGTTGTAGAGGAGACCCGCCACAGGCAGCAGGAACGCCGCCGACGCCCACCGCGCCGCCGACCCGTGACCCCGCCTGCTCCGACAGGCATCACCTGGCAGGTCCGACGCCCCTGACGCGTTGTCCGTATGCACCAGCGCCTCCCGTTCCGTAACTCGCCCACAGGACCAGACATACCGACCGCGGATGGTGAGCGTGGCCGTCACCGCGAGCAGCCGCCCGTACGTGTCATCGTGCTGACGAGCTGTCAAAGTGCCCCGCCGGGCCTGAGCAGGGCCATGACCTGCGTCCACCCCACCGATACTCGGTCGGGGCCGGGCCAGTCGAGACCCGCACCACGGTGCCGGTCACCCAACTGGGCGCAGGGCTGCGCGCACTGGGCGCATGGCTGCGCGACCCGGGCCGAGCGACCGGGAGTCAGGACGGCCGGCTGACTCACAGCTCGGACCCGTCGGGCCAAGCCGATGCGGGGCCGACCGGTGCGGCGGGCGGGGGCGCGGACGTCATTGTTACGGTCGTTGGATGGCGAACTGGGACGGGGACGGCGTCCGCGTACGGATACGGGAGATGGCCGCACGAGACCCCGAGTGGGAGCGTTTCGGTGCGCGCACGCATCGGTACGCGCTGGAGCCGCAGCTACCGGGAAAGGTGATCCGGGCGTTCGAGGAAGCCCACGGCATCGTGCTGCCGGCCGAGTACCGGTCCTTCGTCACGGAGGTGGGCAACGGCCCCGCCGGGCCCGGACACGGCATGATGCCGTTGACCGTCCCACGCCCGCAGGCCGACGAGGAGTGGGCCGTGGACGACGAGTGGAGAGAAGACCGGCTGCCGGGCCGCCTCGGAGAGCCGTTCCCCCTCACGAAACCCCTGCCCGGCCCGATCGGAGCACCCGCCGATCTGACCCGCGGCACCCTCATGCTGGCCGAGCAGGGCTGCGGCATCTACAACCGGCTCGTCCTGAACGGCCCGCACACCGGAGAGGTCTGGCAGATCGATCCGCGGTGCCCGCTGTCCCCCGCCCGGCGGCTTCGGCTCGGGCAGCTTCGCCAGTATCGCCCCGATCGTCCATGTGGCGGCCGAGAGGAGCATCTGCCATGAGCACGCCGAACTGGGCGCCCCGCAGGCGAGGACCGGCTGGGCGCCAGACGTTCGCTGCGGGTGCCCCGGTCCGGCCGCTGGCAGTGTGGTCAGGTGATGCCTGCTCCGGTGAGGCCGTCGTCTCCTCCGCCTGGTGGGCCTCAGTGCGGGTGGGAGGTGAGGTGGTCCAGGACATCGGTGAGGTGCAGCATGCGTTCGAGGCAGGCCGGCCGGTTGTCCAGGTGGAGGGTGGCGCCGAGGGCGCTGGTGCGGCGGTGGATCATGAGCAGGGCGGTCAGTCCCGAGGAGTCGATGTACGCCAGCTCGCGGAAGTCGAGCCGGACATCGGCGGGCGGTGGCCGGCCGGCCGTGAACCGTTGACCGACCTCGTTGAGGAGGTCGTCGCTGGCGTCGTAGTCGAGTTCGCCGCGGATGATGACGGTCAGCGTGGTGGACTCACGGCGGACGGTCAGGGTGAACTCGCTGGGTGGCAGGTGCGTCATGCGCGTATGTCGGGGCCGGGGACAGGGCGGGTGGCGTGCTCGGTCAGGGCGGTCCTGCCGTGCTCGAGCATCTTGAGGGCGCGGGGAAAGTCGTGGAGCTGGTGGGCCAGGGCGTCGAGGCCGGCCGGCAGCGAGTGGGCGGGGACGCCCCGGGCCGTGAGGATGCCGGCGGTCCAGGTCAGGAACGTGGTGAACAGGTGGGGGTCGTCGACGTAGAGGGCGGTGGCCAGGAACTCGACGATGTAGGCGATGTCCTCGGCTGTGCGTTCCTGCTGGGCGCGGCTGTAGGCGCGCACGGCGGGGAATCGGTCTTCCAGGTCGGCGAGGGTCTGCTTGACGAACCGGGTCCGCGACTGGGCGACCAGGGTGTATTCCTGGTCGCCGAGGTGCGGCAGGTCGTCCACCGTGTGCCGGAGCGCCGAGGCGTCCGGCCGCGGTATGCCCGCCGCCAGGACGGCGGCCGCGGCCCGTGCGTCGGGCGCCCACCGGTCGGCCCCGAAAGCGGTCGCATGGCGGCCTTGGGGGCCGAAGGCGCGGCCACCGGCCAGGACGGGGACACCTATGGCCTGACAGGAGGTGATGGCGGCGTGCGCGGTCGGCAGGTGGGTGGGGATCGAGCCGGACAGCAGGAGGGCGTCGGGATTGGTCAGATGCAGGTGCGCGACCAGGTGCGGAGTGGGGGTCTGGGCGCCGAGGTAGTCCACCCGCCAGCCCTGCAGGGCGAGGACCTCGGCGACCAGGCGGGCGGGCAGCGCGTGCCATTCCCCGTCCACGCAAGCGACTGTCACCCGACCGCGATCGGGTGCGGGCCGGCCGGCGCCGGGATGGTGGGCGAGGGAGGCGATGACCCGCTCGTTGATGGCGGTGGCGGCGTGCTCCTGGGCGACGCTGATACGGTCCGCCGCCCATTCCACGCCGACTTTCTCCTGCACGGGTGCGATGACCTGAAGCAGGAACGTCTCCTCACTCAACCCCTGGGCCAGGGCGTCGTGGACGGTCGCGGCAGCCTGGTCCTCGTCACCGCCGATCACGGCCTGCCACAGCCGTCGCACCGCACCGGCTGTCGCGGTGGGCTCACTCACCGCCCGCTCCTCCTGGTCGGTCCACCGCTCGCCTGCCCGTTGACGATGCTCAGCGCGCCGGTTTTCGGGGCGGTGATGGCCATGACGGCCATGTCGTCGTGACGGCCGTTGCCCAGCCACTGCGCGGCCAGCATCTGCACCCGCTCCACCACCGCTTCCGCCGGCATGCCCACGCATTCGGCAAGGGCCCGCTTCAGGCGGTCCTCACCGAAGAGCTCGTCACCCAGGGGGCCGCCACGGGCCTCGGTGATCCCGTCGGTGTACAGCAGGCAGGTCTCACCCGGGGCGAGAACCGTCCTGACCGTGCGCGCGGTGACGGTCGGCAGGGCTCCGACCAGGGTGCCTCGGGTGTCGGCCTCCTCCACGGTGCCGTCGGTGCGGACGATGAGGGGCGGCATGTGCCCGGCACTGGTCAGCCGCAGCTGCGCCCGGCCGCCGCGGCGGCGTACGGAAGCCAGCGCCAGGGTGGCGAAGCGGGTGTGGTGGGAGGACAGGAGCGCGCTGTTGAGCAGGTTGAGGATGTGCTCGTGGTCCGCGGCAAGTGGCAGCAGGGCGTGCAGGGTGTTGCGGATCTTGCCGGTCAGGACCGCCGCGTCCAGGCCTTTGCCCGCCACGTCACCGAGCACGACCAGCGTCTCCTCGGACGGCCCGGCGCCGGGGTGGACGTCGTAGAAGTCGCCACCGACCCGCTCGTGCTCCTTCGAGGTCCGGTAGCTTCCGGCGTACTCCACGCCGTGCACCGTCCGCAGCGTGGGCGGCAGCAGGTCCTGCATCAGCGTGGCGGTGATCGTGGCCTGCTCCGTGTACAGGCGGGCAGCGGACAGGGCCGCGCCGGCGCGTGCGGCGAACAGCCGGGCGAAGACTTCCTCGCCCTCGGTGAACGCCTGCTCCGTGCTGGAGCGCAGCAGGACGAGTGCGCCGGCCGGCACGCCGTGTCCGGGCAGCGGGGCGACGATGACGGAGCCGACCGAACCGGCGAAGTCGTCCGGGATCGCCCAGTCGGGAATGTCGGCGGGGTTGATCCAGCGGGCCGGCACCGGCGGGAAGCCCTGCAGCGCCTCCCTGAGCCCGGGTACACCGCCGACGTCGACCTGCCGACTGGTCTGTACGACGCGGCCCCCCTGACAGGCGTAGGTGAGGGACAAGCGCCGCCCCCGAGGCGGCGCTATCAGGACGGCGGCCTCGGCGAGGTGTTCCGCGGCCAAGGAAGCCGCCACCTCCATGCACCGCGGCACGTTCAGTGTGGACAGCAGCGTGCTGGACGCCTCCGACAACACCTTGGAGCGGCGTCGCGCATCGCTGAGCGCCCTCTCGGCCAGGCGTCGGTCGGTGGCATCGACCAGCCACCACACCACATCACCCTCGCTGAGGGTGGGGCGCGCCTCGAAGTGGCGGTCACCGACGGCTCCGTGCGGTACCTCGGGGGCGGCAGTGCCTGGCGAGGATGTGGCTACGACCCGCTGATGGGCGTCGGCGAGCCAGGACGGCACCTGCTCGGAAAGACGGGCGCCGCTCACCGCGCCCGGCAGTACCAGCCGGGCGGCGTCGTTCAGGCGCACGAGGTGGCCGTGCCGGTCGGCGACCAGCACCGGATAGGGAGCCTCGGTCCACGCCGGTCCGGTCTGCCGGCCGGCGTCGGGTGGACGGGTGGAAAAGCTGCGGGAAGCAGTCACAAACGGAGGCACGCCCAGTGCGTACCTCACCACCTTCCTGCCATATGGAAACAGATGTCCTGTGGCAACCGTCCCGCACCAGCCCCGGTCATTGCAAGTCACTCGGGAAAGGCTCACGCAAACGCCACAAGCGTCCTGGCGTAAGGCAAGCCACCGCCGTGCATAATCCGGGCATCGTTGTATCGTTCGCGATCGCCGCCAGTAACGTTGTCACGCGGCTCAGCGAGAGGTCGCTGACGTGTTCTCATCCGCGCGGTGACCAGCCCGTGCACTGGGAGGCCAAGCGGTGCTTCACCTCGTCGGACGTATCGGCGACCATGTCACCGCCGCCTTGCCCGAAGACGTCGACCTCCACTCCACACCCTTCGTACGCGCTGTCGCGGACCGGATCATCGACGAGGGCTGTCGGCACCTCACCCTGGACGCCTCCCGCACCCTGTCCCTGGACTCCACCGGTATCACCGCCCTCATCAACTGGTACCAGCGCCTCGACGATCTGGGCGGCTCGCTCACCGTCACCGGACTCAACGAACACCACTACGCACTGCTCAACCGCCTCGGTCTGCACACCGTCATGAACCTCACCACCGCGCCCAGCCACCAAGCCCTACGCTCATAGGGCCGAAGGAGCAGGGCCGTTTCGGGATGCGGGCCGAAGTGGGAGCCCTCGCCGTTGGGGGCCGTGGGGCGCGGGAAGCACCTCCCCGGCAGGAAGGGGCAGAGGTGGTGGAAGGTTCCTTGTGCTACGCCGCCTCGACTTGCCGGCACCTTCGGCGACTTGGCGGTGATGCCGTCGAAGGCTCGCCGGGGTCCGTCTGTTCGCCCGGAGGAGAGCGAGTCACACCGCCCGCACGCCTGCATGCCGACTCGACACCGAGTCACCGGGCTGTCGAGAACCTGATCGCGCGGTACGCGGAGCTCGTCGACGACGGTGACGTCGCGGGGCTTGGCGACCTACTCGCCCGTGCCAGGGTCCGCGGTCCACGGTCCACGGAAGCAGCGCATCGGTGAGCGGCGGGTCCGCGTCAACCTCGTCGGTGGTACGACCCGCCAGCTGCGTCCAACCGACGCACAGGGGTGGCCACTCCCCCTCCTGGCCGCGCGGCCGCCGTTCCGGCCGCTCCCCGCGTCCGGGTTGCTCCTGGCCGGTGTGGGACACCGGGCGGCGGGCAACCCGGAAACCTATTACCGCGACATTCGGCAGCACCGCGACGACGACCCCGTCTTCGGGCCCCTCACCCGGACCGTGACCCCCTGCACCTTCTGGCCGACGGCCCCCGCGGAGCCCCCCACCGACGTGCACAACAACGTGCCACTGCTGATGGTGGGTGCCACGGGTGACCCGGCGACCGTGTACCAAGGCCAGTTGGCTGCCCACCGCGACCTGGGGAACTCCCGCCTGATCACCTTGCGCGGTGCCTTCCGGCACACCGTCTACGCAGGGCTCTTCGCGCCGAAGAGCGCCTGCATCGACGAGGCGGTCAACCACTACCTCACCACCGGTGTCCTGCCCTCCCACGACAGAACCTGCCGGAACTGACCTCGGCCTGGACGGCTTACAGGGTGTAGGGGGCTCCAGTACGGCATGGAATTCGGCGACCGCCGGGGACGCCGCGATGACGGCACTGTTGATGAGGTCTCCCCCATGACGCGCAAGGCCGCCGAGGGCGACCGATGCGTGATCTGCTCCGTGACCGGCGGAGGTCTGCCGTGATCGTCCGGGCACGTCACACTTTCGTTCCCGTCTGCGGACGGCCCCCAGGGGGTAGGCGGGTGTGGTGACACCTCCTACCACTCCTTCCACGCCGTCCACCGCTGCGACGGACGGCTCGCCGCAGGGCGGGGCGCCCGCGCTCAAGAAAGCGCTGACGACCCCCCTGCTGTACTTCTTCATCCTCGGCGACGTGCTGGGCGCCGGTGTCTACGTCCTGGTCGGCCAGATCGCCTCGGAATCGGGCGGCGCCGTGTGGCTGCCCCTGCTCCTGGCCCTGCTGCTGTCACTCCTGACGGCCGCCTCGTACGCCGAACTCGCCACGAAGTACCCGAGGGCGGGCGGCGCCTCCCACTACGCCACCCTCGCCTACGGACCGTTCACCGGCTTCCTCGCCGGATACTGCATGCTCGCCGCGGGCATCGTCTCCGTCGCCGCGCTGGCGCGGGGCTTCGCCGGCGACTACCTGGCCGTCTTCGTCAGCCTTCCGGTCGTCGCGGTGGCGGCCGTCTTCCTGTGCGCCCTGGCCCTGCTGAACGCCCGTGGAATCAGCGAGTCCACCCGCGCCAACGTGGCGGCGACGGTCGTCGAGGTCGGTGGTCTGCTGCTCGTCGTCGGCCTCGGTGTCTGGCTGCTTTTGCGCGGCGACGGCGACCCCGGCAGGCTCGTACACCTCGGCACCGGCCACACGGGAGCCGCCGCCGGTGTGCTGGGCGCAACGGTGCTCGCGTACTACTCCTTCGTCGGCTTCGAGACCTCCGTCAACGTCGCCGAGGAGACCCGCGACCCGCGGCGCTCCTACCCGCGCGCCCTCTTCGGCGCACTGGTCACCGCGGGAGCCGTGTACGTGCTGGTCGGTGTCGTCGCTTCGGCCGCCGTCCCCACCGCGACGCTGGCCCGCTCCAGCGGCCCCCTGCTGGAGGTGGTGAAGGAGGCGGGCGGGGTACCGCCGAAGGTGTTCGGCGCCATCGCCCTCGTCGCCGTGGCCAACGGCGCGCTGCTCACCGGCATCATGAGTTCCCGCCTGGCCTACGGCATGGCGCGGGACGGCCTCCTCCCCCGCTTCCTGACCCGGGTGCTCCCGGGCCGCCGTACGCCGTGGGCCTCGATCGCGGCCACGACCGTGCTGTCCTTCCTGCTGGCGCTGACCGGTGACGTCGCCGGCCTCGCCGCCACCCTCGTCCTGCTGCTCCTCGTGGTGTTCTTCATCGTCAACACCGCGGTGCTCGTCCAGCGGCGCGACCACTCCGACCGTCCACACTTCCGGGCGTACACCGCCGTCCCCGTCCTCGGGGCGGCCTCTTGCGTGGCGCTCGCCACACAGATCGAGGCCGCCGTCTGGACGCGGGGGCTGATCGTCATCGCGGTCGGCGTGGTCCTGGGGGCCGTCGCCGCCCGGCACCGCCGCCGGACCTCGTCCTGAACGACGCCGGGGCCCGCCGCCCCGGGTGCCCGCTTGTGGCCGCCCGCTGCCGTGCCGAGAGTGGGCGTGAGGGACCATCCCACGGTCACCGAAGGGCTGACCGGCAGCAGACCGAATACCGTGCCGGCCTGGCGGCGGACGGAAACGGCGCCACAGTCGCTCGTCGTGGCACCGGCGCGGTGAGCGCCGCGGCTTCTGCTCCAGCCCGCCCGGACCGCGCCTGGTCCGGCCGTCGAGACGACGCCCCCGGAAGCCGACGGCCCGCCGGAACCAGGGTTCGGCGGGCCGTCGGGACCCGGAGGGCGCCGGGCTCAGTACGGGCGGATCAGCACAGGCAGGGAATCCGTCCCGGAGACGAGGCCCAGCACGTCCGTGTCCCGCAGTGCACGGGAGAAGGCTGGCCCTCGTCCACGTCGCATCCGCGGCATTGAAGCCAGCCGTACCAGTTCCGTCCGAGGAGAGGGCGACTCGCAGACCGGAGAGGTGCGGTCGGGGCGGTTCGCCGGGGCCGGATCGGTCGGGCCGGATCGGTCGGGCCGGATGGGTCGGGCCGGATGGGTCGGGCCGGATGGGTCGGGCCGACCCCTTGCTCGCCTCCCCGGCCGTCGGCGCAGGCGCCGGCCCGGCGATGGCGTATTCGCGCGTGGCGGGTGGGTCAGCGAGACGAGACGCGGGGCGGGTCAGCCGTGGGGGCCGACGTCTCCTCCGCGTCGGCGACGGAGGACCGGGTCACGATCCGGGAGGTCGTCCTGGTGAGCCGCAGGGCGATGGCGCACGTGGCCAGGGCGAGGACCGTCATGGCGGCGCCGGCCCAAGCCGGGGAGGCGTAGCCGAGGCCGGCGTCGATGACGGTGCCGCCGAGCCAGGGGCCACCGGTGTTGCCCAGGTTGAAAGCCGCGGTGGTGGTGGCGCCGGCAAGCGTGGGGGCGGCTCCGGCGACGTTGAACATCCGGGCGTTGAGGGCGGGCGCGGTGTAGAAGGCGGAGACGCCCAGGAGGAAGGTCAGCGTGATCGTGGCAACGGGGCTGGAGGCCAGCAGCCCCAGTGCCACGAGGAAGACGGTGGAGGCGGTGATGCCGCTGAGCAGCACGCCGAAGAGGTGGGCGTCGGCGAGCCGACCGCCTATGTACGTACCGAGGAGGGCACCGATGCCGAACAGGGCGAGGACGGCGGAGACATAGCCCGCGTCGAGACCGGAGACGTCGGTGAGCAGCGGGGCCAGGTAGGAGAAGGCGCAGAAGACGCCGCCCGCGGCGAGGGCGGTGATCAGGACGGACAGCAGGACCTGCCGGTCGCGGTAGATCACCAGCTCGCCCCTGAGGCGGGGCCGGTTCTCGGGCATCGGTATGTGCGGGATGCGGGTGACGACGCCGACGAGAGCGATGGCCGAGGCGACGGCGACGGCCCAGAAGGCGGAGCGCCAGCCGAGGTGCTCGCCGAGGAAGGCGCCGGCGGGCACGCCGAGGACGTTCGCGATGGACAGGCCGCCGATCATCACGGCCATGGCGCGGGCACGCGCCCCGATGGGCACCGTCGCGATGGCGACGGCCGTGCCGACCGCCCAGAACCCGGCGCAGGCGAGTGCGCTCACCACCCGTGAGACGAAGAGCACGGCGTAGTCCGACGCGAGCGCGCCGGCCACCTGGCCGAGCCCGAACAGGCTGATCAGCGCGACGAGCGTGGTCTTGCGGGGCAGCCGCAGAGTGGCGACGGCGAGCAGCGGGGCGCCGACGACCATGCCGATGGCGAAGGCCGAGATGAGCAGTCCGGCGCGCGGAATGGAGACGTGCATGTCCTGCGCGATGGGCGGCAGCAGCCCGGAGAGCATGAACTCGCTGGTGCCGAGCGCGAAGACGGACAGGCCGAGGATGTACACGGCGAGTGGCATGCGGGCGGACGGCGCCGGGGACGAGGCAGGTGCTGACGGGGGCTCGGCGGGGACGGGCTTGCTGAGCTCGGCGGAAGAAGACGGCATGTCATGGGCAAACAATCCCTTTACGCCTGTCATTCCTTCTTCGATGAACGTCTCGGGATGCGGGACGCCACCCAGGCACTCATGCGTCCACACACGCCGGTGCCGGAGCGGGACGGGGACCGGCGCAGGCCCTCTCCCCCGTGACCAGCCTCTCCGTCCCCGTCGTCGGCGAGGCTCTCGACGACGGCGGAGAGTCGCCCGATGGCGGCCCGCAACGGCGGCCGGGGGTGCGACTCCGGTGAGACGGAGACCGGTTCACGGATCCGGTCGACACAGTGACTCCGGGGGTGGTGGTGCCGGCACCACCCCCCGTTCGGGGTCTGGGCCGACTGCTTCGGGGGCGAGCGAGGAGGAAGGTTGCCTCCGTCACGACGGGTCCGGCCGACGGGTCCGTGCATCGGCAAGGGAACGGGGGAGCATGATGGCCAGTCACACGCGGCGGCGACTTCTCAAGGGCGCCGCGGTCGCGGCGGCGGGCGGGGTGGTCGGGGGCGGCCTGGGGCGCGGCTTCTTCACGGCTTCGGCACAGGCGAGCCCCCTCGCCGGCGGGAGCGGCGGCACGACGGGGGCGACCCCGTTTCTTCAGGGGGCTTTCGCTCCGGTCACCGAGGAGTCGACCGTGTTCGATCTCCAGGTGACGGGACGCGTTCCGCGTGACCTGGACGGCCGCTATCTGCGCAACGGTCCGAACGCGCTGGGTCTGGAGGATGTCCGCGCTCACCACTGGATGCTCGGCGACGGCATGGTGCACGGGGTCCGTCTCCGCGGCGGGTGTGCGGAGTGGTACCGCAACCGCTGGGTGCGGTCCTCCCAGGTGGCGGCGAAGCTCGGGGAGACGTACCCGGGTCAGGCGCCGCCGGACGACTTCGCGTGCAACACGCACGTGATCCCGTACAAAGGGCGCGTCCTGGCCCTGCAGGAGGGCGGGCCGCTGCCGTACGAACTGGACGGCGAGCTGAACACCGTGCGCCCGTACGACTTCCGCTCCACCCTCACGGGCGCCTTCACCGCGCACACCAAGTACGACGCCACGGCTGACGAACTCCACGCGATCGCGTACTACCCCGCCTGGAACCACGTGCGGCACATCATGATCGACCGCACCGGCCGGGCGGTGCGGACCACACGGATCCCCGTCGCGGACGCGCCGATGATGCACGACTTCGCGCTCACCGCGACGTACGTGGTGATCGTCGACGTGCCGGTCACCTTCGACGGTGCCGCCGCACAGGCGGGCGCGATCGTGCCGTACGTGTGGAACGACAGGCACCCGATGCGTGTCGGGCTGTTGCCGCGCACCGGCGGCACCGCGCGCTGGTTCGAGATCGACCCCGTGTTCTACTCGCACACCCTCAACGCCTACGACGACGGTGACACCGTCGTGGTGGAGTACACCGGGTTCCCCGCGCCGTTCTACGCTGCCGGGCTCGGCACGGGCGGTCCTTCGGCGACCGGTGCTCCGACTCTGAGCCGCTGGACGATCGATGTGGGCGCGGGCCGGGTCCGCGGCACCCGGCTGGACGACCGCCCGCAGGAGTTCCCCCGCATCAACGAGTCCCTGGTCTCCCGCCGGCACCGGTACGCCTATACGGCGAGTACGGCCGAGATGTGGCGCGCGTACGAGACCGTCGACGGGGTGCCGCCGGACGAGAAGTTCACGAACTACCTGGTGAAGCACGACATGCTGCGCGGCAGCCGGCAGTTCCACCGTTTTCCCGAGGGAGCGGCGGTCAGCGAGCCGGTGTTCGTGCCGCGGCGCGGGGCGCGCGACGAGGACGACGGTTATGTCCTGTCGTACGTGCACGACCCCGACCGCGGCGCGACCGACCTCGTGATCCTCTCGGCCGTGGACTTCGGCGGCCGTCCGCTGGCCCGGGTCCATCTCCCCGGCCGGGTGCCGCTGGGATTCCACGGCAACTGGATCGCGGACGCCCGGTAGCACCGCCGCGGCTCGACCGTCCCATCGGTGCCAAGGCTCGAGGGCCGGGTGCGGGGCGGGGCCGGGCCGGCTGCTTCTGCGGCTTGTCGTCCGTCCCGTCCTGGGGGACGCCGCGCTGGGGCGCTCACCGGGGGCGTTGCTCCCCCAGCACCCTGACGCAGCGGGCGAGGAGTTGCGTCAGCGCGCTTCTCTCCTCGTCGGTGAACTCGGCGGCGAGGGCCTGTTCCACGCGTACGGCGCGAGCGTCGGCGTCGGCCAGGACGGTACGGCCCTCGTCCGTGAGCCGGGTCTCCAGGACGTTCCTGTGCCACTCGTGCGGGGTGCGGGCGATCAGTCCGCGGTCCTGGAGGTTCTTCAGGACCGTGTTCATGGTGGGCGGTGTCACACCGCAGAGCCGGGCCAGAGCGGCCGCCGAGATGCCGGGCTTGTCGGCGAGGTGAAGCAGCGCGGCGTACTGCGCGACCGTCACCCCGGTCGGTTTCAGCACCGCGGTCTTGGTGGCGGCGAGGGCCTGCTCGGCCTGCTTGAGGTGGGAGCCGAGGCGCTCGGACGCGGGCATGGAGGTGGTCACCCGCGCATGGTAGCGGGCACATACAGGCATGCGCGCTCCTCGAAAGATTCGCACCGTGACGAGTATTAGAGTTCTAACATAGGTTCGCGTACGTCGATAAGCGACGACTCAACCGATCCGAGAGGCGCCGGTACCCGTGTCCCGTTCGATGCACCGCCGCACCTTCCTGACAGCCGGCACGGCCGCAGCTCTGGCCGTCACCGCCCCCGTGTCCGCGCAGGCGGCCACCCGGCCCCAGATCTCCACCGCCTGCACCCTTCCCGATGAGCGGGCCTATCCCGAGGGCATCGCCCTCGACCGCAGGACAGGCGACGCGTACGTCGGCTCGTACACCACCGGCGCTGTCTACCGGGCCGCCGCCGGGCACCGCACCGCCCAGGTCTTCCTGCCGGCCGGGGCAGACGGCCGGACCACGGCCAACGGCCTCAAGGTCGACCGTGCGGGCCGGTTGTGGGTGATCGACTCCACCACCGGCGTGGACGTGTACGACCTGCACGACCGGAGCCTGCTGGCCCGCTTCGAGACGCCGGACGACAACCCGCGTTTCCTGAACGACCTCGTGGTCACCGCGGACGGAACGGCGTACATCACCGACAGCGTGCGTCCGCTGATCCACCGTGTCACCCCGGCCGAACTGGCCCGCGCCCGTGGTGGCCGGGCGGCGTTCACCGCACGCTACGACCTGAGCACGGCCCTGCCCCCGGGACCGTCCGCGGCCTTTGCCCTCAACGGCATCGCCGCCGACCCCAGCGGACGTCTGCTGTTCGTCGTCGACATGCCCGGCGGCGGCCTCTACCGGGTGGCCGTGGCCGACGGCTCGGTGCAGCGGGTCGCCCTGCACGGCGGCGACCTGACGCACGGCGACGGCCTGGAGCTGACGCACGGCACCCTGTGGGCCGCGCACAACGCCACCCACACCCTCACACGCTGGCGCCTGTCCCCCGACGGCACCAGGGCCCGTCTCACCGGCAGCCTGACCGACCCCGCGCTCCAGACCCCGACCACCCTGGCCCACGACCACCGCGGCCTGCTCGTCGTCCGCTCCCAGTTCGACAAGGGGGGCCCGATGGGCCCGGGCACCCCTCGGACACCGTTCACGGTGGCACGGGTGACGGGGATGTGACTCCGGCAGGCGAGGCGTGCGGGGGCGCAACGCGTCGGGGGTCCTGATGCGGGCTCGCCGCCGTTGCCGGTCGGTCCGAGACCGGCCCCTCCGCCACCGCCCACACGCTCAGGGCAGGGCCGAGGAGCCCGTCGGAGCCGGGGCGGTCAGGTCGCGCAGCAGCTTTCGCGGCGGATGATCCGGCCGACCGCGTGCCAGTGTTCGCTGTCGCCGGCCGCCCGCCCGGTGGCGAGGCGGTGGGGGCCGACCACGTCCTCCCGACGGTGCACGATGCCGTCGCGCATCACCCAGGAGACACGGGTCAGGTCGGTGAAGTCCTGGAAGGGGTTGCCGTCGATCACCGTGAGGTCGGCCAGCTTGCCGGGTTCCGCGGTGCCCAGGTCGTCCTCGACACCGAACATCCGGGCGGGCACGACGGTGGCGGTCCGCAGGGTCTGGGCGGGGGACAGACCGGCGTACTGGTGGAGGGCGCGCAGACCGAGGTGGACCTGGAGACCGATCGGGGTGAGAGGGGAGTCGGTCCCCATGGCGAGCGTGCCGCCGTCGGTGACGATCCGCCGGTAGGTGGCCATTTCCCGTCGTAGTTCGCGCAGTTGCTCCTCAGTGGGCCGGGCCTTGGCCAGGGCTTTCACGGCGACGGTGTCCCACGGGGGCATGAGGGAGGTCACCCGGGGGTCGTCGGCCAGGGCCGGGTCGTCCCCGAGCAGGCAGAGGGCGTTGAACGGCGTGATGATGATCTCGAAGCGGCCACCGCGGTAGATCTCGTGGACGTCCTCGTAGGTGTGTCCGGTGGCGGACGCCGAGCGGCCGTACTCCTGGCGCTGGGTCGCCGTCAGATGCGTCGTCAGGTCTTGGCCGACCTGGATGCCGGGCGTCAGCAGGTGGCTTCCGGCGGGGACGCCGAGCCTCTCGTGGGCGGTGCGGGCCGCCTCCGCCATGACCCGGGCGGGGGCACGGACGTAGGTCTTGACGAAGTCGTAGTCGAGCGCGACGGCACGCTGGAGGGTGCGCCGCAGGCCGTCGGCGGTGTTGTGGGCACGGCCCATGCTGTACGCGACCCGGCTGCCGTCGATGAGTTCGCCCGTGGTGAGCAGCCGGGGACCGGCGAGGGCGCCACTGTCGGAGGCTTCGCGCAGGCGTGCCTGCTCGTAGGCGAAGCCGCCCAGGGAGACGTTGGTGGTGATGCCGTAGGCGAGCATCAGGCTGGTCTGACGGCCGCCGTAGATGTTCTGGTACGGGTGGGTGTGGGAGTCCCACAGACCCGGGACGACGGTGCATCCGGAGGCGTCGATCCGCCGTTCCCCCGCCCGTCCGGCGCCGGAGCGGTGGCGTTCGACGGCGGTGACGCGGTTGCCGGTGATGACGATGTCGACGTCCTCGCGGACGGTGTCCCCCGTGCCGTCCCACAGCCGTCCGGCGTGCACCCGGGTCACGTCGGTGCGGGGCGGCAGACGGCGGGCCGCCGCCAGGGGAACCGGGAGGGTACGGCGCCCGGTGCCGTTCCGGTCGACCATCCGCAGCCGGCCGGCGGAGAGGTAGAGCAGGCGGCGGGAGTCACCGGACCACGACGGGTGGTCGGCCGGTTCGTCGGTGATGCGCTGCGGTCCGTCGGCGGGGGTGCCGTCCGGGCCGACGGGCAGGACCCACAACGCGGACTCCACGACCAGCGCCAACGCCGTTCCGTCGGGCGACCAGACCGGTCCGCTGTCGCAGCGGTCGGACACCGAGATGTGGGGCAGCGGCAGAAAGGCCCGGGAAGAGCCGTCACGGGTGTCGATCACCCGGATCACGTTGTAGCCCTCGCGGAACCGCTGGTTCAGCCGGTTCCGGTCGCACAGGGCGATGTACCGGCCGTCCGGCGACCAACTGGGCCGGCCGGGCAGGCCGTTGCCGCCGAGAGGTGCGGCGAGCCTGGTCTCGGCACCGGATGCGACGTCGACGACGAGGAGGTTCCCGGTGGTGTCGTGACAGGCGAGCCGGCTCCCGTCAGGGGAGAGAGCCGGGTTGAGGCGTCCGCCGGTGGCCAGGACCGCGTCCTCACCGGTAGCGGGGAAGAACCGGTGGACGGCGGCCAGGCCGTCGCCGCCGGCGTCTCCGTCGTAGGCGTACACGATGCTCCTGCCGTCCCTGGCCCAGGAGGGCATCTGCACGTACCGGGAGGGGGCGGCCTGCACCAGCTTGCGGGGGCGCGCGCCGACGGGCATCAGCCAGAGGGCGTTCAGAGCGGCGAAGACGACGGACCCGCCGTCGGGTGAGAGCGCGGGGAGGTGGATGCCGCGCACCGGCCTGGGGGCGGCGGAGTCGAAGTCGCGTGCCTTGCGGCGGTACGCGGGCCGAGGGACTTCGAGCGACGCGGTGAACGGGATGTCCCCGGCCGGCTCCAGCGAGGGGCTCAGGGTGTTGAGCCGACCGTCGGCGAAGTAGAGCAGGCCACCGTCCGGCGTCCAGCAGGGCGGGAGCGGTGAGACGTCCTCGGTGCCCGAGACCGTCCGGCCGTCCACGACCAGGGCCGACGTCGCGGCGGCGGCTCGGGTTCCGCCGGCGGTCCACACGAAGGCCACGCGGCCGTCCCTGGAGACGGCGGGGCACGTCAGCGTGCCGGCCTCGACCGTGCGTACCGTGGTGACCTCGCCGCCCGCGGCGGGTACGGAGGCGATGGTCCGCGCTCCGGCGGCGTCCGCGCGTACGAAGAGGATCCGGTCGCCGTCCGGGTGCCAGGCGGGGTCGTAGTCCTCGACGCCCGGCCGGCTGGTCAGGCGGGTCAGCTCACCGCCCGCCACGTCCACGGTCCAGATGTCGTACGAACTGCCCCGCACCGGGTCCCCGGCGCGTTCGGAGGCGAAGGCGATCCGCGTGCCGTCCGGTGACCAGGACACGCCACGGTCGTCCCAGGGACCTGAGGTGAGCCGACGCGGGTCCGAACCGTTCGGGGCCATCGTCCACACGTGGAAGCCGCCGCCCTTGTAGGAGCAGAAGGCGATCGACGAGCCGTCCGGCGACCAGACGGGACGGGTCGGTTCCAGTTCCGGGGCGGTCAGCGCGGTCGCCGTGCCCCCGCTCCGTGGCAACGCCCACAGCACGCCCTGCACCTCGATGACGAGCCGCTCACCGTCGGGAGAGACCGTCGCGGAGGCGTTGGTGCCGGCGGTGAACGTCAGCGTCCGGTTGTGCGGCCCGCTTGCCGCGGACCTGTCCGTCGAAGGGCCGGAGGGTGATGCGGCCGCCGCGGGGAACGCCGGGAACGGACCGAGCGTGGCACCGACGCCGCCCAGGGCCGCCGCACCCAGGAAGCCCCGCCGGGTGACGCCTGCGGGAAGTCCTCCGGCGGGTTCCTCGTCGGGTGCGGCCGGGCGAAGGTGTGCGGGCATGCCTGCCAGGGGGTCGGCCGGCTCTTCGCCGGAGGATTCGCCGGGGAGTCCCAGCGCCGTTGTGGTCATGAGGGGGGCTCCGGTGGTGGGGGGAACGGGATCTGGCGGGAGTTCACATTCCAGGGACGCTCGAGGAGGGTCCACGAGGGAGGCGGACTTGCTCTCGACCCTCGACAGTTCAAGGACGTTACTCGCCTACGGACCAGGCGTTGGCTGGACAGGCACTTCTTCGCCCGGGTGAACGGACGGGCACACCGCATCGTGGGACAGTCGAGACGGGCCAGGCCGGTGATGAGGAGCCGGCGGGGGGCACGGACGGTGCTGGTCGGCCCGCGCTGCTTCTCCTGCGGTACGTGCTCCACGGGCTGCGGCTACGGACAACCCGGTCCTGGCCGCGCTGCGGCAGCGGGTCGACGCACCGGCGATGTTCCCTGTCCTCCACCCCTCCCCCAGGAAGTTCGCCATGTGCCTGGCGATCTGCAGGGGGCCGCCCTTCGACGACCTGTACGAGCTGCACGACCTGTACGAGCTGCACGGGCTGCACGGGCTGTACGAGACGCTCATGAGCAGTTCGGCGAGGACCCGGACGTCCTCGGCATCCCCAACGACGCGACCAACCCGTCGGCTACGGCGAGACCTGGCTGCGGACAGGCGCGGTCTCGTCCGTGCGGTGGCGGTGGCGGTGGCGGTGCGGGCGCTGGGACCACCGGCTCGCGGCCGAGGGAGTGGCCGGCGGATCAGGGACGCGGCGGCTCAGGGACGAACAAGAACCCGGCGAATCGGGGGCGTGCCATCGGCGGGCACGTCACGACTGATGAGGAGGGCCTCTCCTGTGTCGGCGAACTCCCAGCGGGTTGCGATTGTTCCGGCCGCTCCCGGCCATTCGGCACGAACGACAGGGCGGCTCAGCAGGCTTTCGAACCAGTCGGCGCACCGTAGGGCGAGCTCGTCCGCCGTGCCGGAGATACGGAAGAAGCCGTGCTCGTGTGACTCATGCAGGTTGAAAAGCTGGTCGGAGACTTTCCCTGCCCGCACGTGTGTGCCGTGGAAATGCACCGCCCACTCACCGAGTATCCGTGGGCGCCTCTCATCAAGGAGGGAGATCCAGACGAGGAGCGACGAGTCGTCCTCGGGACGAGAGACGTTGCTGGGAGCCCATGACACTCGCCAGGCGGAGGCGCGGGTACGAAGAGCTGCGAGGAAGGCGAGTTCGGCCTCGTCGAAGTCCCAGGGCTCCTCGCCGCACTCCTCCGGATCCTCAACCTCGAACCAGGTGTTGCTGTCCACAGAGAGACTCTACGACGCCGATTTCGCTCGCTGAGCTTCTCCATGAAGGATCTGGCGGAGCGGTTGGTGCCGGACGAGTTGTGGGGATGGTGCCGATGGGTGGTCCCACCGACGGTGGTCATACGCCCGCAGGGCGGTGGGCGACGCCGGACCGGTGACCGTGAATGCCTGCGGGCGATCATTCTCGTGGCCGCCTCGGGCCGCACCTGGAGGCAACTGCAGCCGGTGTTCGGGCCGGCTTGACCCACGGTCTACCGGCGCTTCGCCCCAGTGGAGCCGGGACCGAGTGCGGGTCAGACTCCACCGGATCACCCTCGACGAACTCGGCGCTCGGGTGAGCTGGACTGGCCGCGGTGAGCGACAAAAGGGGGCCACTGACCGGACCGAATCCGACCGACCGACCGAAACGGCGTACCGCTGTCACTGGGTGTCTCCGGCGCCAACACCCACGACAGCCTCGGCCTGGGACCGCGCGTGCGGCGGCTCCCGCCCCTCCGCTCCCACCGCGGTCCGCGTCGCCGACGTCCGGCCGAACTCCGTGCCGACAAGGGCTACGACTCCGACCACCCGAGGAATTGGCTTCGCGAGCGTCGCATCCGCCACCGCATCGCCCGCAAGGGCGTCGAGTCCTCCACGCGGCTCGGCCGACACCGCTGGGTCGTGGAGGGATGCCAAGGCGGCACACATCAGGAGCGGTGGAGAACCGAGCCCCGGCTCCGTCCGTCTGCGATGCCGCTGCTCCCTGGCCGCCGCTACACGGTCGGCGCTGACCCTCGCTTCCTCGCGGCACGCTGCAGGGCCTGTGATCCAGGGCGGCACCACCTTCGTGGGCGCGGGCACTGCTTCCGGAGTACTCGTCCATCTCCTCGTTGTGGAAGGAGGCCGAGGCTGTAGGTCACTTCCTTGCCCCCGTTCCCTGGGCCGGGTCGACGCCGGGTCGGCCGACCTCGGACCCCGCCCTTACAACGGGCACGACCGCCAGGACCAGGCTGACGACCGACAGACCCTCTCCTCGCTCGTCCGGTGTTCGACCACTTCGCCAACGTCAGGGCTTCGGGGCGCTCAGCACCGAGGCTCAGAGGCCCTGACAAAGGCGTTGGACGCGGCGGTAAGAGATGGTCGGCTCCACGACTCAGCGGAAGGCGCCCAGGCCGGTGCCGTGCTGTCGGCCGCGTTCGGTGATGACGGGGGAATGCCTCGCAGCCGAAACCACACGCGGGAGGAGTGATCATCGCCACGACCAAGCCAAGTACGTAGCCTGGCCGCCTGGAACGATCCCGGTCGTGATCGACAGCCTCCGCTGGGACCTCTTGGAAACACGAACAAAGAGCCCGTGACACGATCATGATCTGGTCTTCCTGAGACGTTCCGTGACGAGGCTGCGGCCACCAGACCTGTCGGCGCCGATGATTCCCGGCCCGTGCGGGAGTCTGTCCTGCGACAGCGATCTTCTGGAAGGCGGCCTCATGACGACCCTGCACGACTTGCTCGAAGCCCACGTAGGTGCCGGTACGCTGCCGGGAGCGGTCGGCCTCGTGGCCCGGGGTGACCAGGTCGAGGTGGCGGCCGTCGGCACGCAGGACGCCGGCGGCGGCGCCCCCATGGCGAGGAACTCCATCTTCCGGGTCGCCTCGATCACCAAGTCCGTCACCGCCGCCGCACTGCTGATCCTCGTGGAGGAGGGCAGGATCGCACTGGACGACCCGATCGGGATGTGGCTGCCGGAGCTGGGGAAGCCGGTGGTCGTACGCACGCCGGCGAGCCCGGTGGACGACGTCGTGCCGGCCGACCGGCACATCACCGTATTCGACCTGCTGGCCTACCAGGCCGGGTACGGATTCCCCTCCGACTTCACACTGCCGGCGGTGCAGGAGTTGTTCACGGTGCAGAAGGACGGCCGGGTGCCGAGCAGCTTCCCGCCGGCCGACGAGTGGATGGCGGCGCTCGGCCGTATCCCGCTGCTGTACCAACCCGGCGCTGCCTGGCTGTACGACACCTGCTCCGTCCTGCAAGGAGTACTGATCTCGCGGGTCGCCGGACAGCCGCTGCCGGAGTTCCTGACGGAGCGGATCTTCGGACCACTGGGCATGGTGGACACCGGTTTCGTGGTGCCGGCCGCCAAGCGGGACCGGTTCACCAGCTTCTACAGGCCACGCGACGACGGCAGCCTGGAACTCGCCGACGGCCCGGACGGCGAGTGGAGCAGCCTGCCCGCGCTACCGCTCGGCAATGGCGGGCTGGCCTCGACCGCCGACGACTGGCTGGCCTTCTGCCGGATGCTGCTGGCCGGCGGGGTGGCAGCCGACGGCCACCGGGTGCTGTCGGCCGACTCCGTGCGCATGATGACCACCGACCATACGAATTCGGCGCAGCGCGACATCGGCCGGCTGTTCCTGGAGGGCCAGGGCTGGGGCTTCGGCGGCTCGGTCGACATCGACCGGACCAACCCGTGGAATACGCCCGGCCGTTACGGCTGGGTCGGCGGCACGGGAACAGCGGCGCACGTCATCCCGGCCACGGGTGCGGTCACCATCCTGTTGACTCAGGTGGCAGCGATGGGTCCCGTGCCGGCACCGGTGATCAGGGACTTCTGGCGGTACGCGGCGGACGCCTGACACACGCGGCTCCCGCCCGCAGCCTCACGGTGGGCCCAGCTGACCGGGTGGCGAAATCGGAGCACGACGCATGGCTGTGTAAGCCCGCCGAGAGTACTTGCTGAGGTGTCCCGGTCGAGCGTGACTGTTGTGACGATCCGATCATTCGGCGGGCGTGACGACTCGGCCGTGGATGATGGACGATGACTTGCGGCGTTGATCGAACCGCTGCTGCCGCCCTGGCCGACGCGGTCGCCGGGGCCGAGGCCGACGCGGTCGCCGAGGCCAGTGGAAGATCGGCTCTGCTGCAAGGCAACCTGTACGTCCTGCACCAGGACATCGCCTGGCAACTCCTGCCGCTGAAGCTGGGACTCGGACACGATCGGGCCGGCTGCAAACAGGACCCGGTGTCTTTCCGCGGGCTCCCGGCCGGCCGCCATCTCGGCAAGCCGGGAAAGGTCGCGAAACTCGCCGAGAACGCAGTGTCGAGCTGCGGACACATCCGGTCCATCAGCTCTGACCAGACACCCTGCGGGTCCGCCTCGAAACGCTCGAGCAGGGCTGGGACACCCTCTCACCCTCTGCAGAGCCGTGCGCATCGCTGAGCTTCGACCAGTCCGTCACGACCAGATCCAAACAGACGACCGGCGCCCTCCGCGGGTGGGGCCACTTCGAACCCTGGGGTCTCGGTTGCGAGCACCGCCGCGGTTCGCGGCCGGACCGAGTGGCGGCCGGCTCTCGGTCACGGTCGATGGGCAAGGGCCGCGCCGGCCGCAGGACGCGGGGCCGTCGGCGAGGGGCCGAGCACTCGGTCGGCGCCCTCATGGGGAGCACACACATCGAGATGCCGCCTGCGGCCGCCTGAAGATCGTCCCCGCACGTACGGAACCGGGCAACGACGGCAAGCCGTGCCCCACCGGCGCCCCCCACAATCGACGAGATCAAAGCCCACCATGCTCGAACGGACCACCAAGCCCGCTCCTCGCCGGCAAACGGACGACAAGCGGCCCCAGCGACGCGACCGTCCCAGATCGTCACGGCACGTGACCGCCCCAGCCGTGTGATCAGCCGCTCCTTGCCGGAGCGGGCACGACGTATGCGCCCCGGAGTGAGGGGAACCCGGGGACCGGCAACCAGACCGTGCCGACCTCAGACGGGCCGCGCCCGCCGGGCAGGAACCGGTATGACAGCCTTCGACGACACCCTCGACCTCCATTTCATCGGCAACGCCACCGTCCTGCTGCGGTTCGGGGGACTCACCCTGCTGACCGATCCCAACTTCCTCCATCGCGGCGAGCGCGCCCACCTGGGATACGGACTGGTCAGCCGCAGGCTCACCGAACCCGCCCTCGATGCCGTCGGCCTGCCCCGGCTGGACGGCGTAGTCCTCTCGCACCTGCACGGTGACCACTGGGACCGCCGCGCCAGAAAGCACCTGGACCACGCACTCCCGATCGTCACCACACCCCACGCCGCACGCCGGCTGCGCACCCTGCAGGGATTTCACCGGGCAGGAGGCCTGCGCACCTGGGAGAGCTGCACCCTGCGGCACGGCACCGCCCAGGTCCGGGTGACCTCACTGCCCGGACGGCACGCCCTGCACCCCGCGCTGCGCCGTCTGCTGCCGCCCGTCATGGGCAGCATGCTGGAATTCGGCCCGGCCACCGGACCGGTACGGCTGCGCCTGTACGTCTCGGGTGACACACTGCTGTTCGACGGTCTGGAAGAGATCGGCCGCCGCTTCCCCACCGCCGACCTGGCGATCCTCCATCTGGGCGGCACGCAGCTGCCCGGCGGTTTCGTGGTGACCATGGACGGCGCCCAGGGAGCCGAACTCGCACGGCGCCTGGATTCCCGCCGGGTGCTGCCCGTGCACTACGACGACTACACCGTCTTCCGCTCACCTCTCGACGACTTCCTGACCGAGGCGCACCGGCTCGGACTGGACGAACGGCTGCTGTCCTGCCCCCGGGGCCGACACGCACGCCTGGTCCCGGGCAGCGACCGGCCTACCGTCGGTTGAGCGGCGGCGCACCCCCGCCCCGGGCACACCCCCGCACGCGGCGCACCGCCACGCGACCGCACCGGGGGACGAGAACCAACCCGCCCGCCCACTCGCGCGGCGGGCGAGGCGGCACCCGGGCCAGCACCCGGCCCCGTCACTTCTGGGCTGCTCTGCGGACGGACGCCACCAAGGGGCCACTGGACAGCCAGCCGACACCAGGGCCGTGGTGACCCGGTCCTGTGTGGACAGCGCATCTCGCGGAAGCGACACCGAAGGCGCCCTTCGGCGGCCGGCGTGTGGATGGCCCGTCGCGTTACGCCGCTGGCATTCGCCTGATGGGCGGGCATGATCTTCCCTGGCACACGACAGTGACGTTCGGTAACTCAGTCCTGTCATCCAGCGTCTTCGGCGATTCCCTCGACAGCCGGGCCGAGCGCTTGCCCGGGACATCGCCCCAGCCCCCGCCCTTCTGTCGGTCGACGATCCGCACCCTGCACCCGTCGCGGAATCGAGTGCCCAGCCTTGCGAACGTCCACCGAACAGTCACCGCAGTCACAGCAGTCACCCATGTCCAGCAGGCCGGCACGGCGCGACTCGGAGCAGGCGGCAGCAGCGGGGCCGTCCGCGCCCCCAGGTCATCAGGAACAACAGCGGCACGCGCCCAGGGGGGCCAGCCGAGCGGACATCGTCAAGCACAGAAGCCGCACCTCATCCCGCTCCGAAAGATCAGCAAGCCGCCCAGGCTCGGGAAGCGGTAGCGATAGAGTGCTGCCATGCCGTATGCGCCGATGCCTCTCCAACTCGGCACCGCCCGCCTGATGTTGCGCCAGTGGACCGAGTCCGACATCGACGCCCATCGCGCGCTCGTCGCCGAACGCGGGGGTGGTATGCCCTCGATCGAGGCGAACCGACGGATGATCGAGGATCAGCGCGCCGTGGCGGCACGGACAGGGATTGCTCTGCTTCCGGTGATCCGCCGCGATGTGGGCGACTTCATCGGGTATTGCGGGCTCACCGTGGGTCGGGCTTCTGTCGACGAGCCGGAGATCGCCTACGAGTTGTTCCAGCGCGTGCACGGGCAGGGCTTTGCCACCGAGGCGGCGACCGCGGTGCTCGACGCGGCGACCGCGACGGGACGCAAACGGCTCTGGTCGACGGTACGCCCGTGGAACCTGCCGTCGTTCCGCGTTCTCGAGAAGCTTGGGTTCCAGCGCGACCACGTCTCGACCGAAGACAGTGGCGAACTGGTGTGGCTGACCCGTTCCCTGCCGTGAAAGCCCCACCCCTTACTGGGGCCCACCGCAGGTGTTGAACGCCTCTCGCAAACCCGCGCACGTGACCCTCCGGCAAGCCGCGATCCCGCGACAGCGGCCGGAACCCCAAGGAATTGCGGATGTCCGAAGAGACTCCGAACCGCTCGGGCGGATCCATCCACGAGGCTCCGGTGCGGTCCGTTCACGCGACCGCGTCGATCACCTGCCGATGTCCGCATCACCGCCCACCCCGCCGAGGATGTCCGGTCCCTCAGCAAGGGCTGCAAGAATTCTCGCTCAGGCGGTGGCGGGCGTGTGCACCTGGTGATCATGAGCAGTCACGCTGATGAGCCGAGGGCGAGCAACTGCCGACGGTACGACAACTGGCTGCGGACCTCGGACTTGCGGCGGGCGCCGTGGCCCGCGCCGAACGGTGCTGAAGGGGGCGTCCCAGACCCTGCCCCGGTGCGGCGCGGAACCCGGGCCACTCCGCCGCCGGCGGATCACGCCGCACAGCACCCGAACTGGTCAAGGGCAGGGGAGGTTTCGTCGGGTGGGCGGCGGTCTTGGGCTTCGCTGAGGACGACGTCCTGGAAACGGGCCAGCGGGCCTTCCAGGAAAGGGAATCGCAACCCCGCCGGTCCGTTCATCCGAAGTCACGTGCGTCAGAGGCCGAGTTGGGTGAGGGGTCGAGGACGCCGGGGATCGGAGCGGGGAGCAAGCGGGCGGAGGCGAGGCCGGGGCCGGGGCCGTGCGGATGTGGCCCGGCGGTGTCCCATGAGCTGTCCGAGCGCGCCGCTCACCTCCGCCATCCGCCTGGCTGTCGCGGCAAGGTCCGGATGCGCTGCGGCAGCGTTTCCGCAGGCCGCCTCCCGCGCCGGAGGATGTGTCCGGATCCGCGGTGTTCGGCACCGGTTCGCGGGGGGGTGACTCGCGGAGCGCTGGAACCACGGGGAAGCCACCGGAGGCACCCGGCCTGTCTGCGGGCTGTTTCCTCAGGTGAGCCTCGGACCTGGTGTCCGTCGGAAGGAGCGCGTTTGACCGACGGACACGTCATGAGTGCGCGCTTTACGCGTTCGGGTCCCAGTCCGCGAGCTGCTCCATCGGCTTGGTGTCGCCGATGGTCTCCAGGCCTTCGAGCGGGATGCGCTCGTAGAAGTAGAGGACCAGTTCGCTCGCTGTGCCCCGTATCGCCATGTCGCCCGGCTCCGCGTCGGCCGCGAGGTCGTCGCAGCGGACGCCGTCGGCGTTGAGGGTCAGGCGCCAGGAGCGGCCCTCGGTCGTGTGCAGGTCGATGACCGCCGGCTTGAACGGCCAGGGGACGGTCGTCGCCGAAACGGTCGTCAGGAACTCGTCGACACCCTCGACCGCAATGTCCGCCGGCAGCGGTTGTGCGGCCCCCTGGGTGAGCTGGGCGTCGTAGGTGTGGACGGCGATCTCCTGGATCTGGTGCCGGGCCACGGCTCCGCTGGTCTCCGGGGCCTGCGAGCGGCCCCACCAGGTCCAGCAGCCACGGTCCGGGCCGGCCTGGCGCATCGCGTCGAGCATGAGCTCGGTCGACTCGGCGAGCCAGGCGTCCAGGGCTCCGCGGTCGCGGGGCGCGGTCGGGGCGCCCTTCGGGTCCGTCCTCGCCGGGGGCTCAGCGCCCGGGCCCGCGGCGACGATGGCGGCCTGGCGGCGGCGGCCGTCGCCGAGGTGTTGCGCCAGTTCGCGCAGCGTCCAGTCGGGGCAGGTCGGGACCTGGACGTCAAGGTCGGGGGCGGACGCGATCGCGGCGCGGAACGCGGCCGAGCGGTCTTCGATCAGCCGCAGGACCTCGGAGAACTCCAAGATGTTTCGCACGTCGGTTGTGTACCACGGCGCTCCTGCCGCCGGGTAGCGAATTTGTCGCACGAACGTGTCGACGGTCGGGTGGAGCGCCGGTTCCTCAAGGTCGGCATCCGTGGCCGGTCGCACCTGAGTCACGACGAGTTCGCCGAGCCCTCACCAGGGCCACGAACGGCTGAGACTCGACGGAAGGCGGCCTCTTCGGTCGGACGAGGTGCTACCGGCCCTCCTTCCCTCCGGCCTCGCACCTGAGCGAGAGCTTCTCGATCGCTGCAGCATGCACCCGTGGGGCCCTCTCCGAAGCCACCGCACGCTGTTCGCCGTGGACACCGGCATGCACGAGCCCCCGACTGCCCGGAGCCCGGATCTCAAGGTGACGCTCGCCGACGATGAGCTGCTGTGCCGCCGGGTGCTGGAGTACGTCGGCGTGGGCACCCGTACCGCCCGTGACGCCTCAGCCGACCCGGCCGGCCAGGATCTCGCCGAACCGGGACCGACACCCTGCTGGTGCTGGGGCGGACCGGTGTGAGCGAGACCGGGTCTCCTTCGGGGGTGCTCACCGCCCTGATGTGCCCCGGCCGTGCGTCGGCCGGGGCACCTCTCCGGTGCGGCGTCTCATCGCCTACTTCAGCGCAGTACCACCCGAGTTGTGGTACGCGATGGTCTTGCTGATCAGGTTTCCGCCGTCGGTCTCGGCCGAGGTCTGTTCCTGCTGCCCCGGACCGAACATCAGGCCCGCGACATGAGCCTTCGCCACCTGGTCCATGTGGGCGAAGAGCCAGTCCACCTTGTCGTCCTTGTAATGGTTGAGGGTGTTGTTCTGCGCCATGTTGCCCACGGGGATCTGCCACAGGACGACCGGCTTGCCGACGGACTCGGCCATCGTCTTGTAGAACCGCATCGAGTCGGCGGCCCTCTGACCGGTCCAGAAGGTGTCACGGCCGCCGTGGGCCGGCTGGGCGTACCAGCCCGCGTCGCGGTCCGACACGTCGCTGACCAGGAAGTCGGCGCTCTTCGCCCCGAGGCTCACGTAGTCCTTGACGCATGCCTGGGTGTTGTTCTGCCAGTCCCAGCAGGTGAGGTGGAGCCCCACGGCGGTGTGCGGCGCGTACTTGTGCGCCATCGATGTCAGGCAGCGGGAGAGTCCGGCGGCGCTGTTCTCCTGGGATCCGCAGTCCCTCGGATTCGCGGCCGTGACCTGTGCGGCAACCTTGTGCGGATTGCCGAGCGACCGGACGTACCCCCAGAAGTCGGGTTCGAGGTCGATCATGTCGTGCGACGTGCCGATCTTCTGGAGGAAGAAACGGTAGTCGTCCATGTAGCGGGTGAGCAGGTCCACCCGGTCGATGGCCTGGACCTCGCCCGGACCGTCACCCTGACCTGCCAGATCCCCGAGGTCGCGCAACGAGTACCACGTCCAGAGCATCTTCTGCGGACGCGGGCGGCCCTTGTACGTCGCCTTGGCCACCTCGCTGTCCCGCCAGGTCACGTAGGTGCCGGGCGCCGTGGTGCTGCCGTTCCAGCACCCCCACCAGTTCGACCACCCGTCCTGGCAACGCGATGCGGAGTAGTAGGCCGACGAGGGCGCGGGCCGGCTGTGCACATAGGCGTACCGCGCGTCGAACGGCGCGGCGTTCGCCGAGGCGTCGGACATCGAGCCGCCGATGAGCACCGTGCTACTGCCCATGAAGCGCTTCGCCGGGCCGCCACCCGTCGCGGGGGGCGTGCCGGCGTTTCCCGTGCTCCCGGCCGGGACGAGTTTCCACTGCTGCTCGGCGCCGCCCCTGTCGCGGTCCTGGACGACGTGTTCACCGTCGGCCTTGGAGGCGTTGTGGACCTCGACGGCCTTGCCGCTGAAGCGGTTGATCAGACGTACGTAACCGTCCGGTGACTTCGCCAGCTTGAACTCCTGGTTGGAGCCTTTCCGGTCGCTCCACTGGACGAGGTCGGAGTCGTTGCTCTTCGACCAGTGGTAGTCGTCCAGTACCTTGCCGGAGTTCCGGTTCTGCAGCCGGTAGTAGCCGTCACCGGCGTCGATGAACCGCCACTGCTGGTTGGCTCCGCCGTGACGGTTCCTCTGCACCACCGCCGCCCCGTCGTTCGTGGCGGCGGCACGGCCGTCCAGCACCTTGCCGCTGTTGTGGTTGACCAGCACGTACCACGTCTTCGGATCCACGGGTTGGGCCGATGCGCTGTTGACCACGACGACGGCGCCGCTCACGACAGCCATGACGACGGCCGCCCAGACACTCCGCCGCGCGGTCAGCCGTCGGCCACGATGTGCCGCTTTTCGTCTCGCCGCGACGGTTGAGTCGGTCGACGTGGGTGGGCGAGGGGACATGTCTGTGCTCACTTTCAGGCATTGCGTCTGCCCGGACCACCTGGCCGGGCAACACTGAGTGGTCCGGGCGACCGGAAAGGTTGCCGCGCGCCCGAAGATCCACCAACTTGGTGACGCCGACGCCGTCGATGAACGCGTCAGATTCAGGTTTTTCACGTGTCCACGTGTCAGGTTTCCAGGTGTCCAGGAAGCCGGTTGAGCAGGTCGTACACCGTCGGAACCGGCGACTACGCTTACTACGCCGACATCGCCCACTACATGGGCGGCCTCCCCTACCCGGCCCCTCCTTCGCGCAGTGGCTCGACGGAGCCGAAGCCGTCCGCCCCCCGCCGTCATCTCCTCGTCCAGACCCGCCGAGCCCACCTTTGGCGCCCGCGGCTGATCCCTCCACAGCGGCAGCGCGTCTGGCTGTCACCGCTACCCGGAACGGCTGGACGCTGCTCTTCGGCGCCCGTCGGGCACCCTTGCTGCCCGTCCTCGCCGACCACCCCGTCCTTTACGTCAGCAGCGCCAACCGCATCGGCCGTCCACCCGCCGACTCGGCCGCAGCCGCCGTAGCGATGTGCCCTCCCACCGTGCCCGTCCTCGGCACCGTCTCCCTCACCGGCACCGGCCCGGACCCGGTTGGCCCGCCCGTGCCGCGACCACGACCCTGCGCCTGCACCCCGACGGGCAGATAAGATCATTCGTGTGCGGTTTTCCCTGCACGTGGGCACTGCAGGGTCTGGTGTCGATAGTCGACAGGCGTGATGCCGTAGGCAGAACGGAAGGCACGAGTGAAATCGGCTGGGCGGGGATAACCCCAGCGAGCGGCGATGGCCCTGATGGGAATGTGACGTTGCACCGGATCGCCCAGATCTCGACGGCAGCGTTCCAGGCGCTGTTCGCGTATGGAGGCGCGGACGCTCGCGCCGTGGGCTTGAAAAAGCCGATGCAGTGAGCGGACCGAGATGTGGTGGGCCGCCGCCACAGCGTCGACGGTGAGCCTGGAGTCGCCCAGGTGATGTGCGATGAACGAGGTGACGCGGGCGTAGAGCACGCGTTGACGGCTGTCGGCCGGGATCTCGTTCTCGCGTTCCAGATGGTGGCCGAGGACGGCGGCGGCCAGGTCGAGACCGATCGTTCCCAGCCGGGGCATGTCCGCGGGCGTGTACTGCGCGGGACTGGACGTCACGCGGGTGAGGTAGTCGACCAGCAACTGACCGACCCCCCTGTCGCCGGGGAACCGGCAGGCGACCAGCCGGTCCACATGACGACCACCCGCGGGCAGCAGAGCGATCGGGAACTGCATGAGTGTCGCCTCGCCTATGGCGTACGACTCGAACGGCCGGGAACTGCTCAACAGCACCATCTCGCCGGGGCCGATGAGAACGCCGCGTCCATTCTGCTCGATGAAATGAGGACCGGAGCGGGGCAGGACGAGCTGCAGACTCTCGGGATCGGACACGCGGATCGACTTGGGTGTCCGGGAGGTGGTTATCGAGGAGTAGGCCACCGAGGAAACCCGCACCGGTCCCAGAGCCATCTCATCGAACCAACCGTGGAACACGCAGCTGTCAACAGCACGAAAGGTTTTCGGCATGATTTCCCTGTGAGCCATCTCCGTCCAGGCGGCCAGAGCCTCCTGCCCTGAGAAGTTCTCACTGTCGAAAACCCGTTCCATAATCCTCCCTTCGGGTGCGGCGGACAACACGCAGGGACTTATCGGTCGGTGCCCCTTGTCGACAGGTCCGAATCCCGCGACATCGCGGGTGAGCACTGTTTCTGGCCACCGGAAACACTCCCGGCAGCTTGCAGTGGACGTCCGTCCCGCTCGGGAAAGGAACCGATGCGGGGCTCGAAGGGACACCCCTTCAACGGCTCATGTCGGGGCGGCCGGGCCAGGGCAGGGCAGGGGCGGGGGCAGGGGCGGGGGCAGGGGCGGGGGACATTACGACCGACGTGGCCGGCCGGGGGCTGCCGGTGGCAGTGGTGCAGGTGGACGAACGCGCGCTCGATGGCCCAGCGACTACTCCTCAGGCCAGAGCCGCGCTCGGTCTCGCGCCGGGTGATCAGGGCGGGTCCGGGCCCGACTGGTCGCCGGTACCGGCGGCCCTCACCACCATCGTGGGGCGGCACCGCACTGACCGGGGAGCGGGCAAGTCGCGGTCCAACTCCGCCGCCGAGCAGACCGCCGGTCGCGATGCGCGTCGACCGCCGCCTGAGACCGTGGAGAGCAACACGTCTTCCACAGGGAATAAGTCGCTATTTCGGTAAGGCGATGGACGGCCTGCCACGGGAGAGCGGAACAACTTAATGGAGCTTGGTAAACACCCGTATGCGAAGGCGCTGTTTGCTCACCACATTGCCGGTTAATGACTCCGCCTAAGGGCTGTCCCGCAAGTGCTGATCCCAGTGGGATGATCTCGCTGTGCCTGGTGTGATCACGTCGTCCGAGCCGTCCTGGATAACCCCATTCACCGGGCTGAGCCCCCGGCAGTTCGGCAAGTTGGTCTCCGCACTGCGGCGCGAAGGCGCGGATCCGGCCCGCAAGGGCCGACCGTGGAGCCTGCCGCTGCAGGACCGGGTCCTGCTGGTCACCGCGTACTGGCGGACGAACCTGACGTTACGCCAGCTCGCCCCACTGTTCGGGGTGTCCAAGTCGGCTGCGGACCGCATCATCGACCATCTCGGGCCGTTACTCGCCCCGCGTCAGCGCAAGCGGTTTCGCAAGGAGACTGTCCTGATCGCGGACGGCACCTTGGTCCCCACTCGCGACCACACGGTCGCCGAGCAGGCGAAGAACTACCGCTACTCCACCAACCATCAAACCGTCATCGATGCCGACACTCGACTGGTCGTCATTGCCGGCCGCCCCTTGCCCGGGAACCGGAATGACTGCAAGGCGTGGGAACTATCGGGAGCAAAAGGCACAGTTGGCAAGGCCACCGTCATCGCAGACGGCGGATACCGCGGCACCGGCCTGATCATCCCGCATCGCCGCGAGCGCGGCCAGGCCGAACCTCCCACCTGGAAAGAGGAGCACAATGCCTCCCACCACAGAGTACGAGCCCGCGTCGAGCACGCCTTCGCCCGCATGAAGACCTGGAAGATTCTCCGTGACTGCCGCTTGAAAGGAGACGGGGCCCACCACGCGATGCTGGGTGTCGCCCGCCTGCACAACCATGCCTTCACCCAGTAGCAGCTCAAGCATCGCCCTGGACACGAGCGTGGAGGTGCATGTCGTGCCAGCCATCCAACTGCAGATGTGCGCTGCGCCGAGTGCCCTCCAACGCGAAGCCAGATTTGGTCGCCACCCGGCAGGAGGCTTCATTGTCGACTGAATGAGCGAGTTCAAGGCGGTGAAAGCCAGCCTCGTCAAGCGTCCAGGCGGCCAATGCGGCGAGGGCTCGCGGGGCTACACCGGTGCCACGGGCGTTTGGCAGGACCCAGTAAGCACACTCAGCGAGGCCATGGAGAAGGTCCATCCAACGCAGAGACACCCGGCCGACGACCTCGCCTTCAGACCAACTAATAGCCCACTGGACAGCCTGCTCTTGCTGCCAGGACCGGTGCGAGGCGGTGATCCAGTCCCGGGCTTCCGCTAGTGAAGTCACGTGGTGCGTGTGCCAGCGCCGGATTGAAGGGTCCTGGAAGGCACGCCGCAGGATGGGAGCATCGTCCGCCTCCCAAGCCCGCAAGAGCAACTCACTGTCATGCGACGGAATCGAGGGCTGCGCGGAAGCGGAGAGGCTACCGGCGGGGATGGCGGGTGTTATGCCAATGCTCATGACAGGCATGATGTCTCACAACCTGGTCTGAAGCGCCGGGAAGGCCGCCGATCTGGCATAGACCATCGCAGGATGCCCCGGACATCGCTCCGACTGGCTCGTAAGCCCTCGAAGATCACTTGCGGGACAGCCCTTACGCAGACCTGCCCAAGGTCCGTCCCTGCGCCGGGCGCTGCGGTCGGCCATCACCCGGACGCATGCGGAGGCACCCCACCCCGCTTCGCCCGGCCCGGCTGACCGACCCGGGGGGCGGCCAACGGGCTGCGGGCTGCCAGGCAGCGCGGGGGTCAGGGGGTCGGCTCGGTACGGACCAGGACGCGGTGGTCGGCGGGGCTGACACCGCGGACCCGCTTGAAGGCCGCGCTGAGCGCGAAGGCACTGCTGTAGCCGACCTGCCGGGCGACCGAGGCGAGAGTGGCGTCGGGCTCGGTCAGCAGGTCTGCGGCGAGAGCGAGCCGCCAGCCGGTGAGGTAAGCCATCGGCGGCTCTCCGACCAACTCGGTGAAGCGGCGGGCGAGCGCAGCCCGCGAGGCGCCGACCTCGGCGGCGAGATGGGCGACCGTCCAGGGCCTGCTCGGGTCGGAGTGCAGCAACTCCAACGCGGGTCCCACCACCGCGTCGCCGTGCGCCCGGTACCAGGCGGGCGCCTCGACGGTGGACCGGGACAGCCACGTCCGCAGGGCGCTGATCAGCAGGAGGTCGAGCAGCCGGTCGAGGACCACCTGCTGCCCGGGCTCGTCCCGGTCCAGTTCCGCCTGCAACAGGGGCAGCAGGGGTGAGCGCCATTCCTCGGCGGTCAGCAGCACCACGGTCGGCAGGGTGCGCAGCAGCCGTTCGGTGACCTCGCCGGGCAGCTGGTAGGTGCCGCTGATCAGAACGTGATCGGCGTCGGGACGCTCCCCCCACATACGGACACCCTGGTGAAGTTCCTCGCACAGTTCGCCACCGGCGGGGTCGGTCGACACCTGACCGGGGTGGATCACCACCTGCGGCTCCCGCGCGGGGTGATCCGCGACCTGGTACGGCTCCGGCCCGCGCACGATCGCCAGGTCCCCGGGGCGCAGACGCACGGTCGATCCGCGGTCGGGCACGATCCAGCCCTCGCCGCGAGCCATGATCAGAACGGTCAGCGGTGCCTCGTCCTGGATGCGGACGGCCCAGGGCGGGTCGAATACCGAGCGGAGCAGAAAGGCCCCGCGGGCGCGGGGACCGGTCAGAAGTGCGCCGAGTGCGTCCATGCGGGGAAGCGTATGGCCTGCTGGACGATCACGTATGAGAGTGAGCGCTTCGACGATGGCCCGTGGTGCCGAGCAGCGGGTTGACTGGGGAACACCACGGAAAACGGGGGTTGTTGGAGATGTCTGCTCTTCGTACGGTCGTCCTGTTCGGGGCGACACTCACCACCGGACTCGGCGCCGGCCTGTTCTACGCCTACTCCTGCTCGGTGATGCCGGGGTTGGCCCGTACCGACGACCGGACCTTCATAGAGGTCATGCAGCGGATCAACGTGGCGATTCTCAACGGCTGGTTCATGCTGTCCTTCCTGGGCGCCATGGTCCTGATCGGCGTCGCGGGTGCGCTGGCGCTGCGGGACGGCAACCGTACGCTGCTGCTGTGGATCGGTGCGGCGGCCGTCTTCCAGCTGGCCATGCTGGTGATCACCGGTGCGGTCAGCGTCCCGCTCAACGACCGGCTCGCGGCGGCCGGCACCCCGGACCGCATCGCCGATCCCGCCGCGGTCCGGGCAGCCTTCGAGACCGCCTGGGTCAGGTGGAACCTCATCCGCGCCCTGACGTGCACCGCTTCCTTCGCCTGCATCGCCTGGGCCCTGCGGCTCTCGACCCGCACCCCGCTCGCGACCTGACAGCCAAGATCCAGCGCTCACCCGCCGGCTGAAGACCCACGTCACGTTCGTCCGGGCCGCGGGATGTCCGGCCGCGCCCCTACAGGTCGAACTCCACGTGCTCGATGTCGGTGAAGCGGACTTCCTCCAGCTGGCCGGCGCGGCGGCCACCGTCCTGGAAGTACACCTCGCGGAGCCCTTCGGCGGTGATCTGCTGCAGCTGGCGGTCGGCGGCGCCGGCCTCCCGGGCGTCGAAGAGGCGGGCGGCGTACTGCGGGGGAAGGGCGACGGTCAGGTGCCGGATGCGGTCCTCGTCGGTGGTGCCGATCGGTGCGGTGTAGCCGAGCCGGGCGCGGGTGTCGATGACGATGCCACCGGTCGTCGCCGCCTGCTGCCGAGCCCTGGCGCGGATCTGCGGCTGCCACCGCTTCGTCACTTCGCGCTCCAGGCGCACGGCGAGGTCCGGGCGGGGCCTCTTGATCTGGTTCTTCACGTAGCGTTCGACGGTGCGCTGGGAGATGCGCAGCAGCTGGGCGACCCCCTTCGTGCCCTTGAGCTGCTTGACCAGGTAGCGCATCTGCGCGGGCGCGCTCTTGGGCACCGGGCGGGTGAACGCCTTCTGCACCGCCGCGTCCAGGCCGTCCCCGAACAGGCTCATCGCCCTCTCCTACTCTCCGCTGTCGGCGTCGGTGACGGTGCCGTCCTTGATGTACCGGGCGAGGTTGAGGTCGGGCGTGTCGAACCGGTCGCGGACCTCCTCGCCCCACAGCACGCTCTGGGTGCCTTCGTGTTTGACCAGGCCCGGGTTGACGCCGAGTCTGAAGCCGCCGGGCAGCGGCTTGCCGTCCGGGTAGGGCAGGAAGTCCAGCGGCGAGGGCCCGGCTGCAGCGTAGACGACGCAGTCGGAAAGGATCGCGATCGGGTACTGGCCGGTGAACGCCGCGTGCCTGAGGATCTTGCGGTGGAGGTTGATACGCGTGCGGGCGATGACCGCCGCGCGGATGTCCGGCCGCCAGGTCGGGCGGGACAGGGCCCGCCACGGCTCCCCGGGCCGCCAACCCTCACCGCGCGGGCGTTCGCGGAGCTTGCCGATGCCGCCCTTGACCGTGGCCTTGATCGCCGAGACGACGATCGCCAGTTGCGGGTCGCGTTCCCTGTAGCCGTCCATCGCCGTCAGGAAGTCGGCCGGTGCCATGTCCGCGTGCACGCCGAGGTCGGCCATCGTGGCGAGGTAGGCGTCGCGCAGCCGCTGGTACCAGCCGTCCAGGTAACGGCCGTTGTCGTGACGGACGTACGCCTCGACCGGCCGCACCTCGTAGCCCAGCTCCACCGCGTACGCGACGGTAGGCGTGGCGTACCAGGCAGGACCCTGGGGACGGTCGCCCTTCGGGGTGAACGGGCTGGGCAGCAGGCCGGCGTCCAGCTCCACCCACTCCTTGCCGGCCTTCACCCGCGAGAGGTCCACGTGGGAAAGGTCCACCAGCCAGCTCCCCGGGAGCTTCGGGTCGAACACCGGGTCCTCCACGCGGGTGGGCGCGCCGAGGCCGACGGTCAGGCCGTTGGCGCCGGCGGCGAAGGCGAGGTTGACGTCGATGCCCACCAGGTGCGGCAGAGCGCACTCGGCATCGGTCATCGGCCGCGCCCAGTCGTACGCCTCCTCCACCAACTTCTCGCCGGGGCCGCGGAGGTGGAATCGTGGCAGGTCCTTGAGCAGAGGGTGGCCGTCCGGGACCTCGCACGGCGCCGGGTCGACAGGCTCCTTGCCCAGGCTGCCGGGATTGTGCTCGGAGTGCCGCCGGCCGTCCGCGTCCGGTGCGGAAGCGCGCGTCGGCGGGTGCAGCGCGGTCATCAGTTCCAGACCGGTCACGGCCGCGGAACCGCGCGGCGTCATCACCCGCGACGCGTACGCACCCAGCACACGGGCCAGGTCCGCGGGCGGGAGCGCGGCGGCGTTTCCCCAGTAGCGGGAGTCCAGCGCGTGCCAGGACGGGATGCACAACTGCACGCACGCCCGCTCCGACCCGGTCGCAGGGCGGTAGATCCGCACCCATGGCCCGAACCCGCGTTTGGTCAGCTTCCAGCCCGCCCGGGCCAGCTGCTTGACGACCTTGTGGCTCTCCGGGACCCGCCCGGCAAGCCGCTCCTCGTCCGTGAGCGCGGCAGGAAGGCCGTAACGCTCCAGGGCGGCCTCGGTCAGCACGAGCAGCGGATCAGCGTCCTTGCCCGGGCCGGACAGCTTCGGCTGCCCCAGCCTGGCCTCCTTCAGCGTCCACTCCACGAGGGACGCGAGGGACTTGGCCGGCACGTCCAGCACCAGCCCGCCGGTGCAGTACGCCGCCACCCGCCCCTCCGCGTCGACGTCGACGACGGCCAACGGGCCGTTCTCGAACCGCGGGTCGGCGGCCGGCGCGGGGGTGGTCCGCTCCTTCGCCGCCACCGCTTTCTTCGCGCCGGTGGCCTGCTCCTGCGCCGCCTTCTTAACACCGGGGGGATGCGACGTCGACCTGCTCTTGGTACCGCCCTCCGGGCGGGACGCAGCGGCCGGGGCACGGGCGGGGGTGGGAGCAGAGGCGGCGGGGGCCGGAGCAGGAGTCGGCGCTTCCCGCGTCGCGGCCGCCGGGTCGGTGTTCGCCTCGGGCGCCGCCGCGTCCTCGTCACTGACGGGCGTGTCGGCCGGGGCGGGGTAAAGCTTCGCGAGCCCCTCCAGCAGACGGGCGTACGCGTCCCGCTCCGGTGGGCGGGGCTCGGTCTTCCCGGATTCCCAGGCACTGACCGTCGCCCGGCGCACCTGCAGGGCGGTGGCGACCTCGTCGATCGTCAGACCGTGGGCCCTGCGCAGACGCCTGCGCTCGGCCGGCGGCGGCAACGGAGCACGCGACGCAAGCAGTGCATCGACCGCGTTGAACAGCTCACCCTGCGGCATCGGACACCTCCTGTCCATCAGAGTAACCTCACGACCGCACGAATACCGTACGTTCCCCGTACCAACTGCGTCCTGCTGCCGTATATGCACCGGTTCGAGCGCAAAGCGTGAGAGGCTCCGCACCACGCGCGCCCGGGGCAGGGCCCGTTTTCTCGCTTGGCCCGGTGACTTCGACCTGGACAGAGGCGATCATGTCGAGGAAGTGCACCTCGCCTCGGGCGCCGCGCTTGAGGGGTTCGCCGGCGACGGTGCCGGGGGCACGTACTTCTTCTGCGGTGAAGGCGGCGAGGAACGCCCCATCCTCTATGCCGACTCCGAAGGAGGTGCGGCTCTGGTCGCCATCGGCCTGCACGAGCTGGTGCGGCTTCTGCTGGTCGTCCCGTGGTGGCGCGACTGCCAGGCGTTCACGGACGAGGAGAGTCGCGAGCTTGAGGCCGAGTATCTGGAGGACATACCGGACCTCGTGCCCCGGAGGGACCGCGCTGCCGCAGCCCTTGGCATCGACCTGCCGGGCCAGGCCGAGGTCCTGGCTCGCTTGAGGGAAGTAGCCACTCGGCTGGGGGAAGACTTCGTTTTGATCTTCACGCCGGAGGGACACCCCTACGAGCCGCTCTTCCCAGTCTGAGGGTCAGGCCGCGGCAAGACCCCGCCGGGGAGGTTGAGCCTCGAAGGTCCGCTGATCGCGTATGGGGGCCCATGGGACGTCGAGTCGTCGCCGAGCGAGGGCGAGGATCGCTTGTTTGTGGCTCTTGCCGCTCGGCTCCTTTGCGGTCGCAGAAGGTCTTCGAGGTTGGGCAGAAGCGGGCGGCGATCTGGGCGGATAGGTGGCAGGTGCCGGACCGGCGACTCCGGCGAGTCGGCCCGCGCTTTTGAAGGCGTCCATGTCCCCGCCGGTGCACGCTGTGAACTCCGCCCCCAGCAACGGGCCCATGCCGGTGCTCAGGTAGCGGGCGGGATGTCAGGACAGCTCGCGCCGCAGAGCTCAGGCGGTGGTCCGGTCCGCGTGCATCGCGACCCCCACGGGTCGACACGCGCGTGCTGGATGATGGTGCGGTGCAGCTCCCCCGCGTCCATCAGCTCCCTTACGTCTACCAGGTCACGAAGTACGACCCCGCCGACCGTGACGAACACGGGTACTACACAGGCGGTGAGGACGTCGTCAGCGATCACGGCGAGGTCGAGGCGTCGTATCTTCAAGCGGTCGCGGCCTTCGCCGAGGACACCGGCGTCGATCACCTGGCCGTACGCGAACCACGGATCCCGTCCTTCGCGCATTTCGGCGTGGAGCCTCCTGTGGAGGGCTTCGGGTTGGATGGACTTTTCCCGGGCGGCCTTGCCGGTTTTCACGATGGGGCGGAGGTGACGCTCGAAGTCGGGCTGCGGTTGGTGCGCGCCATGCTGCGCGACAACGGCGCCTGGTGCCGGCTGGAGGTGGGAGGCGCGTTCGCGGTCCATGTGGGATGGGACCAGTATCTCTACATCAGCAGCAGCCGGCCTTGTGAGGAAGCGCTGGCCGGCACGCGGGAGCTCGGACTGTTCCCGGAACGCGTGGACGCCTCCCCGTACGCCTTCGGGGAGGAGGAAGAGCAGGGCGTCCAGCGGCCCGGCGACGACGACTTCTGGGCCGGCCTGCACACGGCAGTCGCCGCCGGCCGTGCCGGCCTGCTGGAAGAGTCGTATGTGGAAGGTGGCTCACGATGGCACCACCTCACCAGCGACACCATCGGCCCCGTTCGCTTGGGACTGGCTCCCCGGGCCCGTCTCACCGTCTGGCCGTCCCTGTCCACCGACACCGACGCCGTCCTGAGAGCCTTGCCCGCTGATGGGCTCATCGAGGGCGTGTGGCAGGACGACGACGGCACCATCAGCAGCGCCATCGCCGAAAAAGAGCAGTTCCCGGAACTGACCGCCCGGATGTCCCGGGCTCGTGCGGCCGCGCTCCTGTCCGTGGATGCGGGTGGAAGTGAGAATGTGGCTCTGTGCACGGCTGTCATGCCCGACGACGACGGAGTCCTACGAGCGCGTTGGCGAACCGAGCCGACGCCGAGCGACCTCGCCTGGGCACTTCGTCAGCCCCGAGAGTGAGCGCTTCCGTCGGCCTGTCCGGGATTGGCGGCCGATCGGCCATCGAGTGGCCATCGAGTGGTCGTCGGCCGCGGGGTTCGGCCATGGAAGCCCGAAACCCACACCGGTGCTGCTCGGGGACCTCCGGAAGCCCCGCTGGCGGCGGCCGCCGGCGACTCACCGCCGACGGGAGATGGCGACACCGGTCAGGCAGAGCACGCCGCCGACCAGCCCGTATGCCGTCGGGATCTCGGCGAGCAGCAGCCACGACAACAGCACCGACACGGCCGGAACGGCGTAGGTCACCGCGGAGAGCCGACCGGCGTCCATGCGGCGCAGCGCGTAGGCCCACGCGGTGAAGCCGATTGCTGTGGGGAACACGCCCAGATAGACGGCGCCGAGCACCGCTCCGGTGGACGCCACCCGCACTTCGCCGACCAGTTGCGGCGTCCAGGGCAGCAGGACCACGGTGGCGACGACGCAGCCGAGCCAGATCGCGGTGAGTCCGTCGACGTGGCGCAACGTGACCTTCTGGATCATGACGCCCGCGGCGTAGAGCGCGGCGGCCAGCAGGCACAGCAGCACGCCTGCCCAGTCGCGCTGCGCGGTGGCCCCGGTCGCGATGAGCGCGGTTCCGCCCAACGCGACGAGCGAACCGACGATGAGAGGTCGTGAGAAGCCTTCACCGAGAAACTTCCCGGCAGCGATCGCGACGAGCAGTGGCGCGAGGTTCACCAGCAACGCCGCGGTACCGGCATCGACGTGCCGTTCCCCCGCGTTGAGAGCAACGGTGTAGCCGGCGAGCCACAGGACGGCGTACGCCGCGATCAGCAGGAGCGCCTTGCGGGACAGGCGGACGCGGACCGCCCGTTTGGCCACCGCGATCACTGTGAGCGAGATCGCCGCGACGCCCAGGCGGAGCAGCGCCAACGGCGCAGGGGACAGCGCGTTCCCGACACCGCGGATGGCGACGAATGCCGAGGCCCACAGCATGACCGCGAGCCCGGCAGCGGCCGCGATCTTGCCCATGTCTGTTCTGCTGGTGCCGGCGGGGCGGGTGGTCTCAAGGAGATCGGTCACTCATGCATCATCATCCCGTCCTTCTGTACAGCACAAGCGACGAGTTCTGTACTTCTGTTAAGCAGAGCTGTATCTTCGCAGCATGCTGGACATCCCACGGCTCCGCGTCCTGCGGGCGGTCGTCGCGACGGGTTCGATCCGCGCGAGCGCCTCCGCGCTCGGCTACACACCGTCCGCGGTGAGTCAGCAGCTCGCCACACTGCAACGGGAGACCGGGCTGCAGTTGTTCGAACGATCCGGTCGCGGCATCGAGCCCACCGCGGCCGGCCGGGTCCTGGCCGCCGAGGCCGACACGTTGTTCGAGGCGTTCAGCCGGGTCGAGCGGGTGGTCGGCGATCTGCGCAGCGGCCGGGTAGGCAGCCTTTCGATCGGCTACTTCGGCTCGGCCGGCGCGGCGTGGCTGGCGCCGACCGTTGCCGCGCTGCGTGCCGAGTTCCCGGACCTCCGACTGGACCTGCTGCTCACCGAGTTCACGCCGGGTGACCCGGACATCGACATCTTCGTGGAGGAGACGGGTGTCGAGCGCCCCGGATCGGTTGATGTGCACAGGCTCGCCGAGGACCCCTACCTCGCCGTCGTCCGCGTCGACGACCCGCTCGCCGAGGTGCCGGAGGTGCCGCTGGCGGACCTCGCCGAGCGGCCCTGGGTGGACAACGAACCCCGCGACGGGGTGTGCCGCCAGGTCCTTCTCAACGCCTGCGCGCAAGCCGGGTTCGCCCCGGGGTTCGTGGTGGAAACGCACGACTACCGGACCGCGATGTCCTTCGTGGCAACGGGCATCGGGCTGACCGTGGTGCCCGCGCTCGGTATCGGCGAGCTCCCGGAGCACCTGACGACGGTCGCCCTGGTGTCGCCCACCCCGGTCCGGTATCTCGGTCTCGCGGTGAAGAAGTCGATCGCGCGGCATCCCGCCGCCCGCCGGACCGTCGAGCTGCTGGAAAGCATGGTCTGCGCGGGGAAGTCCCGAGCCGGCTGAGGGGCGCCGAGACAGCCGGCGGACTGCTCACAGCGTCCCGCGGCCGTCTCCGGGGCCCCGCGCGAGGCCGCCCCGCCTCTCGACGCGGTGGTCGACGGCTAGTAGTCGTCGAGGGTCATGGAGTTGTAGAGGCGTGCGCTCTTGGTGGTGAGGCGGACGAGGGCGCGGCTGGGGCGGGTGGGCAGGGCGGAGATCAGGCGAGCGCCCTGGCCCAGACCCCACACACCGAGGCGGGACGTGGGAATCAGCGTTCTCGCCGCGCTCAGAGCGACCGCGCGGCTGCCGCGCACGGGTTCCGCCATCACACGTTCGTAGGCGGGGAAGGCACGCTCGTGGTCGCCGCCCGCCCGTGCCAGCTCTCCGGCGAGGACGTACGCGCCGACGACGGCCAGGGTGGTGCTGCCGCCGACGGCCGGACCGGAGCAGTAGCCCGCGTCACCGACGAGCGTCCCCCTCCCCCTCGACCAGGTGTCCATACGGAGCTGGGTGATCGAGTCGAAGTAGAACGCCGGGGTGCGGTCGAGTTCGTCCAGCCAGCGGTCCACGTGTGCGTGCATGCCGGCGAAGGCCTTGCGCAGCAACTCCTTCTGCCGGGGCACGTCGCGGGGGTGGTCGAGTTCGCGCTCGCCCCGGAACAGGAACAAGGCCCGCGCGTCAGGGAGGTGCCGCGCGCCGTACATGCCGGCGGTGCGGCCCACGCCGACGTGCATGACGAGTTCGCCGTCGAGGTCGGAGACGTTCGGCAGGGTCAGCACCCCGAGGTAGGCCCCGATGAAGTCGCTGAAGCGGGGCTCCTCGTCGAAGACGAGTCGGCGTACGTTGGAGTGCAGCCCGTCTGCGCCGACGACGAGGTCGAAGCGGCGCGGCGCGGCGTTCTCGAACCGCACCTCGCCGTCGGGCGCGACAGCGGTGATGGAGTCGCCGAAGACGTACTCGACGTCGTCGCGTGTGGCGTTGTAGTAGATCTCGCTCAGGTCGTCTCGCATGATCTCGACGTGCCGGTCGGAGGCACCGCTGAAAATCTTCGAGAGGTCCGCCCGGACGGGACGCCGTGAGCCCTCCCGGTGGACGGTCAGCCGGGTCGTGCCGGTGGCCCGCTCCTCGACGTACGGGAGCACGCCCATCTTCTCGGAGATGTTCACCGCCGGCCGGAACAGGTCGACCGCGTGGCCACCGGACTTGCGCAGAGCGGGCGCGCGCTCGACGACGGTGACGCGGAACCCGTGCCGGGTGAGCCAGTAGGCCAGTACCGGACCGGCGATGCCGGCGCCGGAGACGAGAATCCGCATGGCACCCCTTCTCCTCATTCGGTCCATCCGGTGTGGATCGCGGTGAAGCCCAGCAGGGAGGTGGCGGTCCGTGGCGGATCCTCCAGCAGGGGCGAGTGCCCGAGCCCGGGCAGCAACTCGACCACGGCCCCCGGAACGGCGCGGTAATCGGCGGCGGATGAGGCTCGCCATCTACGGTCGTCCTCGCCGAAGATCACCAGGAGCGGCTTGCCCAGGACCGTCAGCCGACCCGGCAGCGTCCGCTGCTCCACATACGAACGGGTGGCCCATATGGACGTGGTGAGAGAGTGGTGGGTCATACCGCGCACGTCGTCCAGGAGCTCTTCCGGTATCTGGTATCCCGGGCGGCTGAAACCCGTGCCGGCGAGTTTCCGGAGCTGTTCGTCCTCCGGCGGCCACTGTGAGAGGCCCATGGCCGTGGACTCCGAGACGATGCAGGCGTCCAGGCTGGGACCGGTGTTGATGAGGGCGAGCGCGGTCACCAGGTCGGGTCGCTGTTCGGCGAGGGCGGTGGCGACGACGCCGCCGCTGGAATGACCGATGACCACGGCGTGCGCGACGCCGAGCCGGTCCAGTACCGCTCCGGCCCGACGCGCCTGGTCCGGGACCGCGTAGCTGCGGTCGGCCGGTTTGGCCGACCGGCCGTGCCCCAGCAGGTCGATCCGGATGACGCGGTGGGACCCGGTCAGCAGCGGAACCAGCGGGTCCCAGGAGCGGGTCGAGGATGCGGACCCGTGGATGAGCAGGAGTGCGGGGGCGTCACGGGGGCCGTCCTGGCACACGTAGACGCCGCCGTCGTCCAGCGACGGGGGTGAGCTCTCGGTGGTCTCGGCGCCGCCGTTCATCTGCGGTCCGCCGTCGGAAACAGTCATGAGCCCACTGTCGCCGCTGGTGCCGGTCGACGGATTGGACAAATGTTCCGCTCAACCGGAGGGCCGGCTCACCTAGCATGGGAGCGTGCGAACCTTCATGCACGGTGCAGCTGCGTGGGACGTCGCATGCCCACAGCAGTCCAGTCGGGTGGCCGGTCTCACCATGGCCGGATTCCGTGTCCGTGAACTGGACGCGCTTCGGATGGTCCCGCACCCGGCCGTGACGCTGCTCCTGGAGTTCGGCGCCGGCTCGCCCGTCCTTGACTGTGCCCCAGGGCAGCGGCAGCGGGGAAGCCTCGTCGCCGGTCCCGGGCTCGGGTGCGGAGGCGCGGTCCGGGCGCGAGGAGAGAACGTCGAGTGCGTGCAAGTGCGCCTGTCCCCGATGATCGCACGCGCGATTCTGGGCGCCTCCCCCGCCGACCTCGACGGCGTCGTCGTCTCACTCGGCGACCTGTGGGGCCGGGAGGCGTCCCGGATCCGCGAGCGACTCGGCGATGTCTCGTCCTGGCAGGATCGCTTCGCGTTGACAGACGCACTGCTCGCCCGTCGGCATGAGGCGGGGCCGCCGGTGGACCCGGAGGTGGCCTGGGTCTGGCGCCGGATCGTCGGCAGCCACGGCCTGACCCGGGTCGACGCACTCGCGGCCGAGGTCGGATGGAGCCGTAAGCGCCTCTGGTCCCGATTCCGGTCGCAGCTCGGCCTACCGCCCAAACGCGCCGTGAGGCTGGTCCGCTTCGACCACGCCGCCCACCGCCTGGTCGCAGGTGAAGGCGCGGCCCACGTCGCGGCCGAGACCGGTTACGCCGACCAGTCCCACCTGCACCGGGACGTCGTGGCGTTCACCGGGGCAACGCCCGCGACCCTGGCAGACGAGCCGTTTCTCGCCGTCGACGACATCGCATGGCCCAGTCGTCGAACCACCCCATCGCTCACCTCCGCAGGGAGTCCCGGCTCGGTCGCCGTCCGGAGGTGAGACGGCTACGGCGTCAGAGAGGGGAAGCCGGCACCAAGCATCGATCTGCCGGACCTGATCCGGAAGATCGCCGCGTCCCTGGCGGACCACGGCACCATGGGCCTGGTGCTCAACGACGTCACACTCCTGCGGGTGCACCGTCCCGACGATCATGAGCATGCACGTCACCCTCTTCCTCATTCCCATTCCCATGGGCATGGGTATCGGCATCGGCATCGGCCTGGCGCTGGTCCCGGTGCGCCGTGCCACAAAGGAAGTCGGCGATCCCCGCCACATCCTCATGACATCCCTCGCGCCACTCCCGAAACGGCAGCGTGGGTCAGCGAGGTGACGGCCGGTCAGTGTGACGCCGGGGAGTACCCCATGCGCCGCCGACGCTGCTCGCCGCCACGCGGCGCGGGGCGTCCGGGTGGATGATTCTGCCCGCGTACCCCGGCACAGCCCTCACCTCGTCCACAGCAACCTGCCTATTTTCGACCAACAAGCCCCACTCACCTCGGTAGCCACTGACGACAGAGTCCGGACCGCCGGCAGGTCGGCCACCCCCCTGGAGGAATGCCGTGTGCCGTCTTTTCGGCCTCAGCAGCGCCCCGCACCGCACCCACGCCACCTTCTGGCTCCTGGACGCTCCCGACAGCCTCAGCCGGCAGAGCCACCGAGAACCCGACGGCACCGGCCTCGGCTACTTCACCGCCGACGGCACCCCGCGCATCGGCAAGGCCCCCATCGCCGCCTACCACGACCGCGCCTTCGCCGAGGAAGCCCGCCAGGTCGAATCGGCAACCTTCATCGCTCACGTGCGCTTCGCCTCCACCGGCAGTCTGGAGGTCCGCAACACCCATCCCTTCGAGCAGGACGGACGGCTCTTCGCCCACAACGGAGTCATCGAGGGTTTGGACGAGCTCGACGACCACCTGGGCGAGGACCGGTCGCTCGTGAAGGGTGACACCGACTCCGAGCGGTTCTTCGCCCTGATCACCCGGGAGACCCTCCGGCACGGCGGTGACGTCACGGAGGGCATTCGGCACGCCGCCCACTGGATCGCCGGCAATCTGCCCGTCTACGCCCTGAACCTGATCCTCATCACCCCCGAGGAGCTGTGGGCGCTGCGCTACCCGGACACCCACGACCTGTACGTCCTCGAACGCCGGGCCGGCGGCGAGCACGGCAGTCGGCATCTCGACCACAGCGGCGCCCAAGGTCGCATGCGCATCCACTCATCGCACCTTGCCCGGCACCGCGCCGTCGTCGTCGCCAGTGAGCGCATGGACGACAACCCCCACTGGCGGGAGATGGAGCCCGGTGAACTGCTCCACGTCGGCCCCGACCTCCGCCTCACCCGCCAGGTCGTTCTTCCCGATCCTCCGGCGCACCAACTCACACTCGATGACCTGCACCCCGACGCAGCCGCCTCCCAGAGAGCTGTCTGAGCGTCGTCCGAGCGAACGTCACCGGCTCCCTGGCCCACCCGCCCACAGGAGCAGCTGAACTCACGCTGGGGCAGCCGCGGTTGGTGGTGGAAACCGGCGTCGTCATGGCTGGGAGCGCCGCGAATGACGGGAGACCTCCAGCCCGCGCTTCGCACCCTGACGCTCGACGGCCGGGTTGTCGTGCGAGTGGAGCACCGCCAGGACACGACATTCACGCGGTGGTCTGCCGGATGAGGTGGTCGACGACATCGAGGTGGCTTTGGCGGTTGCGGTAGGCGGCCCGTTGGCGGTCGGCTCCGTTGCCTTGTCCGGGGAGGCGTTGGCGTGCTGTGTCGACGGTGCGCATGTCGTCGGCGGTCAGGGCGGGCAGGGCGGTGTTCCAGAGCTGGTCGAGGGAGCGGGCGGCGGGCTGGAGTCGGCCGGAGGACAGGTCGATGCTCTGGCCCCTCACGCCGTCGCGGGCGGCGCGCCAGCAGGCGGCCCGTAGCAGCTCCGCCTCCGGCCTCCGCCCGCGTTGTCCCTCGCGTACGGCGATGAGGGCGGCGGCGGTGAGGCCCTTGACGGCGGCGGCCAAGAGGAGGGTGTCGTCGACGGTGGGGGTCGCGTCGGCGACACGGACCTCCAGGGTCGGCACGTGGTGGGAGGGCCGAATGTCCCAGTAGACGCCGCCGCGGTCCAGGAGGGTGCGGCTGGTGATGAGCCGGCCGACGAGGTCCTCGTAGTGGGCGGGAGAGTCGAAGTAGGGCGGGGGCCCGGCCACGGGCCAGCGTCCCCAGGTCAGGGTGCGCCAGCTGTCGTAGCCGGTGTCCTGACCGTCCCAGTAGGGCGAGTTGCCGCTCAGGGCGATCAGTGCGGGCAGCCAGGGACGCAGGTGGTTGCTGACGGCGAGCGCGGTGGCCTGCTCGGGGACTTCCACGTGGATGTGACACGCGCACACGGTCTGCTCGTGGTCCAGGGCACGGAAGGTGGCCAGGCTCTGCGCGTAGCGTTGTCCCGCGGTCAGCGGCGGAGGGGTGTGCTGGCCCAGGACGGGAGTCCCGCTGGAGATCACGCGCAGCCCCAGGCGGGCGGCCGCACGCGCAACGGCGTCACGGCTGTGGCGCACGTCCTCGCCGAGGGCCGAGAGACTGGTGTGCGGGTGGGTCCGGATCTCGACTTGATAGCGCGTCAGTTCGGTGGTGACCCTCGGACCGAGTTCGGTGGCAGCTTCGGTGACGACCTTGTCGGCCCGGGCGCTGAGTTGCCGGGAGACCGGGTCCACCACGAGGTACTCCTCCTCCACGCCCACCCGTACCGCGTGAGCACCGCTGACCAGTGGTGAAGGGACGGGGGCGGATGTCCACTTCTCGCTCTTCATGGTGACGAGTATGTCACTTACAGTAATCGAAGGGGGAGAGGGCCGGCCGAAGGGAACATCCGTGAGGGAGCGCACCGGTGTCCTGGTCATCGGCGGAGGACCGGCGGGTTCGACGGCCGCCGCGCTCCTGGCACGCCCAGGGGGTCGAGGTGGTGCTCCTCGAACGCGAGCGCTTCCCCCGCTACCACGTCGGAGAATCTCTCCTGCCCTCCCTCCTTCCGCTGCTGGACGCTCTGGGCGCGCGGGAGGTCGTAGAGGCGCATGGCTTCCTCCGCAAGACCGGTGCGTTCTACGGCTGGGGCGGCCAGGAGTGGTCCCTCGGCTTCGACGAGCCCGGCAGGCCGGCTCCCTACAGCTTCCAGGTCATCCGCAGCGAGTTCGACCACCTTCAGCTGGACCACGCACGCCGTCAGGGCGCCGAGGTCCGCGAAGGCGTCACCGTCCGCGGCATCGCCTTCGATGACGGCCGCCCCACCGCCGGCTTGTGGTCGGACCAGGACGGCCGTCAGGGCCGCATCGCGTTCGACCACCTCGTCGACGCCTCAGGACGGGCCGGGATTCTCGCCGTCCGCCACCTGCGGAGTCGGCGCGTTCACGACGTGTTCCGCAACGTGGCCGCCTGGGGCTACTGGCGCCACGCCGAGCCCCTGCCCGGCCCGGCCGGGGCCATCGGTGTGTTCTCCCTGCCCCGGCACGGCTGGCTGTGGGCCATTCCCCTGCACGACCGGACCCTCAGCGTCGGTCTCGTCACCGACAAGGACTCCTTCAACAGCGACCGCCGCGCCTTCGGCTCCACCGACGCCGTCTACCACCGGGCCATCGCCCAGCAGCCACTGCTTGACGCCGTCCTGGACCAGGCGTGTATGGCCACCGGTCTGAAGGTGGAGAGGGACTACTCCTACACCAGCCGCGCCTTCGGCGGCCCCGGCTACTTCCTGACCGGCGACGCCGCGTGCTTCCTCGACCCCCTGCTGTCCACCGGCGTCCACCTCGCCATGTACAGCGCCACCCTCACCGCCGCCAGTCTGACCAGCGTCCTCGCCGGCGACATCACCGAAGAAGACGCCCAGCGCTTCTATCAGAGCGCCTACCGCCACGCCTACGAACGACTCCTCGTCCTCGTCAGCGCCTTCTACCGCATTCACGACGGCCGCGACTCCTACTTCCGCACCGCCCAGACCCTCAGTCACCGCGACCGACAGGACCTGTGCCTGCACGAGTCGTTCCTGAACATCATCACCGGCACCGACGATCTCCACGACAGCCGGCACGACCTCCTCGACCACCTCCACGCCACGCTCACCCAGGGCCGCCCCGGGCGCGGCAACCACGGCCTGGGCGGCCACGGCACCAGCGACATGCTCCCCCTGCCCACCCACCCCGGCCAGGCCACCGCCGGTCTGTACCTCGATCTCCACCCCCACCCCCGCCTGCGCCGCGCCCCCCGCCCCGGGGTGCAACCCACCCGGCCGTGACACCAGTGCCCACCCGGCGGACACTCGCCCACGCACGACGGCAGCCTCCGCCTCTGTACACGCGCATCAGGCGTACGAACAGCGTGCGGATGCCGCCGCTCGGCCGGACCTCCTCCCCAGCAGGACGACAGAGGGGACACGGAGAGGACGGCGGGCAAACCCATCCGATTACCCCACACTCCCGGCATCATGCACGGCTCTTCACAGCGGACGTCTTCCCGGTACACAGCGGCCGGGAGGCTTTGATCGGCGGGTGCCGACTGGGTTAGCCTGCGGCGTATTTTCTCCTCGCCTGTGGCCGTGATGTGAGGGAATGCAGAGCGTTTACGGGCCCTCCGCGGCCCGCCGGGGAGTTCGAGTCCTCACTGCCGAGGGCTCCAGGGGAGCGGGACGAGAGTGCGCATGAACAGCGACAAGACCGAGCTGATCGACGCCGCGCCGGGCAACAGGGAGCTCAGACAACTCCTGGCGGGGCTCACGGCCGTGCGGGACGGCGATTTCGGGACACGTCTGCCCGAGGACGCCGACGGTCTCATGGGCGACATCGCGAGTGTGTTCAACGGCATGGTCGACCAGCTGTCCGTGTTCACCTCCGAGGTCACGCGCGTGGCCCGGGAAGTCGGCACCGAAGGGACGCTCGGCGGGCAGGCGGAGGTGCCGGGGGTCTCCGGGACCTGGGCCGACCTGACCGACTCGGTCAACGCCATGGCCGGGAACCTGACCACCCAGGTCCGTGACATCGCCCAGGTGGCCACTGCCGTGGCCAAGGGCGACCTGTCCCAGAAGATCGACGTGCCCGCCCGCGGCGAGATCCTGCAGCTGAAGGAAACCGTCAACACGATGGTGGACCAGCTGTCCGCCTTCGCCGACGAGGTCACCCGCGTCGCCCGCGAAGTCGGCACCGAAGGACGCCTCGGCGGCCAGGCCAAGGTGCCCGGTGTGGCAGGGGTGTGGCGGGACCTCACCGACTCGGTGAACTTCATGGCGGGCAACCTCACCGCCCAGGTCCGCAACGTCGCCCAGGTCACCACCGCCGTGGCCAAGGGCGACCTGTCCCAGAAGATCACCGTCGACGCCCGCGGCGAGATCCTCGAACTCAAGAACACCATCAACACGATGGTCGACCAGCTCTCCGCCTTCGCCGACGAAGTCACCCGCGTCGCCCGCGAAGTCGGCACCGAAGGACGCCTCGGCGGCCAGGCAGACGTCAAGGGCGTCAAGGGCACCTGGCGGGATCTCACCGACTCGGTCAACTTCATGGCGGGCAACCTCACCGCCCAGGTCCGCAACGTCGCCCAGGTGGCGACGGCAGTGGCCAAGGGCGACCTGTCCCAGAAGATCACCGTCGACGCCCGCGGCGAGATCCTCGAACTCAAGAACACCATCAACACGATGGTCGACCAGCTCTCCGCCTTCGCCGACGAAGTCACCCGCGTCGCCCGCGAAGTCGGCACCGAAGGACGCCTCGGCGGCCAGGCAGACGTCAAGGGCGTCTCGGGCACCTGGAAGGCCCTCACCGACAACGTGAACGTGATGGCGTCGAACCTGACCGGCCAGGTGCGCTCCATCGCGCAGGTCGCCACCGCCGTCGCACGGGGCGACCTGTCCCGCAAGATCCGGGTCCAGGCCGAGGGCGAGGTCGCCGCACTGGCCGACGTGATCAACACGATGGTGGACACCCTGTCCGCGTTCGCCGACGAGGTCACCCGCGTCGCCCGCGAAGTCGGCACCGAGGGACGCCTCGGCGGCCAGGCCCACGTGCCGAACGTGGCCGGCACGTGGAAGGACCTCACCGACAACGTCAACTCCATGGCGAACAACCTGACCGGTCAGGTTCGCAACATCGCTCTGGTGACGACCGCCGTGGCCAAGGGCGACCTGTCGAAGAAGATCGACGTGGACGCACGCGGCGAGATCCTGGAGCTGAAGACCACCATCAACACGATGGTCGACCAGCTCTCCGCCTTCGCCGACGAGGTCACCCGCGTCGCCCGCGAAGTCGGCACCGAAGGACGCCTCGGCGGCCAGGCCGAGGTGGAGGGCGTCTCGGGCACCTGGAAGCGGCTCACGGAGAACGTCAACGAGCTGGCCGGCAACCTGACCCGGCAGGTCCGGGCCATCGGCGCCGTGGCCAGCGCCGTGGCCGAGGGCGATCTGACCCGCTCGATCACGGTGGAGGCCTCCGGCGAGGTCGCCGAGCTCAAGGACAACATCAACTCCATGGTGGAGTCGCTGCGCGAGACCACCCGGGCCAACCAGGAACAGGACTGGCTCAAGACCAACCTGGCGCGCATCGCCGGCCTCATGCAGGGCCACCGGGACCTGCCCGTGGTGGCTGAGCTGATCATGGACGAGCTGACGCCGCTGGTGTCCGCCCAGTACGGCGCCTTCTACCTCGCCGAGGACGGTGACCGCGGCCCGGAACTGCGGCTCGTCGGTTCCTACGGCAGGCCCGACGACGACGAGCGGCCCACCCGGTTCTCCTTCGGCCGCTCGCTGGTCGGCCAGGCCGCGCGCAGCCGCCGTACCATCACCGTGGACGAGCTGCCGCAGGGCTACGTGACCATCTCCTCCGGGCTCGGCCAGGCGGTGCCGACCGCGCTGATCCTGCTGCCGATCCTCTTCGAGGACCAGGTCCTCGGCGTCATCGAGCTGGCGTCGGTCGCCGCATTCACGCCCATCCACCGGGACTTCCTGGAACAGCTCCGCGAGACGCTCGGCGTCAACGTCAACACGATCGTGGCCAACGCCCGCACCGACGAGCTGCTGGAGGAGTCGCAGCGGCTGACCGCCGAACTGCAGGCGCGTTCAGCCGAGTTGCAGTCCCAGCAGGACGAGCTGCAGCGTTCCAACGCCGAGCTGGAGGACAAGGCGTCGCTGCTGGCGACGCAGAACCGCGACATCGAGGCGAAGAACCTGCAGATCGAGCAGGCCCGGCAGGAACTCGAGGCTCGTGCCCAGCAGTTGTCGCTGGCCTCGAAGTACAAGTCGGAGTTCCTGGCCAACATGAGCCACGAGCTGCGCACCCCCCTCAACAGCCTGCTCATCCTCGCCCAGCTGCTCGCCCAGAACCCCTCGCGCAACCTCACCCCCAAGCAGGTCGAGTACGCGGGAATCATCCACTCGGCAGGCAGTGACCTGCTGCAGCTGATCAACGACATCCTGGACCTGTCGAAGGTCGAGGCGGGCAAAATGGACGTCACTCCCGAGCGGGTGCCGCTGCGGCAGCTCATCGAGTACGTCGAGGCGACCTTCCGGCCCATGACGACCCAGAAGGGGCTGGAGTTCACGGTCACCACCGCTGCGGGGTCGCCCGCCGACCTGCTCACCGATGACTCCCGGCTGCGGCAGGTGCTGCGCAACCTGCTGTCCAACGCGGTGAAGTTCACCGAGCAGGGCAGCGTCGAGTTGGCCATCGAGCCCGCCACCGACGGAGAGGTGCCGCAGGACGTCGTGCGCGGCGGTGCCGTCGTGGCGTTCCGGGTGCGCGACACCGGCATCGGCATTCCGGAGCAGCACCTGGAGTCGATCTTCGGGGCGTTCCAGCAGGCGGACGGCACCACGAGCCGCAAGTACGGCGGAACCGGCCTCGGACTGTCCATCACCCGGGAGATCGCGCACCTGCTCGGCGGTGCCGTGGCGGTGAACAGCACTCCCGGCCGGGGCAGCACCTTCACCCTGTACCTGCCGGTGGCCCGGCCGGACTTCGAAGAGTTGCTCGACACCGGTCGGCCCGCCCCGAACAGCCCGAAGGCACCGGCCGAGCTCGCGTCGGCCGCCACCGCCGCCCAGACCACCGCTTCGCCGCAGCCGGCGGTTCCCGAGCCGCGGCCGCGCCGGCTCCTGGTGGTGGAGGAACGGCCGCGCGGGCTGCTGACCCTGGTCGCCGAGAGCGTGGTCGCGGACGTGGCCCGGCACAGCCCCGACGAGGGCTCCCCGCTGCCGGCGGTGGACGTCATCACCGCCGTCGGAGCGCAGGAGGCAGCGGGCGCGCTGGCCACCGAGTCCTGCCACTGCGTCGTACTGGACCTGGACATGCCCGGGGGCGAGGCGGGCCGGTTCCTGCAGGCGCTCGAAGGGGATTCGGGGCTGGCGAGCGTACCGGTGCTCATCCACAGCAGCCACCGGACGGAGGTGGCCCGGGACGAAGCGCTGCGCTCCCACCGCGACGACGGGTCCCTGGAGTTCCTGTCCAGCCTTGACGAGCTGCGCGAACGCATCGCCCTGCACCTGGCCGCCGAGGCACCCGGGGATGTGCTCTCCCTGGTCCGGGTCGAGGACCCGCAGGATCTCGCGCCGCCCGTGGACGACAGCTTCCGGGGCCGTACGGTCCTGGTGGTCGACGACGACGCACGCAACCTGTTCGCACTCAGCGGGATCCTGGAGATGTACGGCTTCCGGGTGCTGCACGCGGAGAACGGGCGCAAGGGCATCGACGCGCTGCTCGGCAACCCCGACATCTCGCTGGTGCTGATGGACGTGATGATGCCGGAAATGGACGGTTACACCGCCACCGCCGAGATCCGCAAGCTGCCGCAGTACGCCGAGCTGCCGATCATCGCCGTCACCGCCAAGGCGATGCCCGGCGACCGGGAGAAGTCCCTGTCCTCCGGCGCCAGCGACTACGTCACCAAGCCCGTCGACACCCGCGACCTCATCGCCTGCGTCCGACGCTGGCTGTCCTCGTGAGCGCGCCGGTACCCCCCGCCCACGGGGCGGGCGTAGCCCGGTGCGGCACGACCCGCCTCCGAGCGTCGTTCAGCCGAGGAGCGTGCACATCGTGAAGACGCCCGAGCAGCCGCCCGAACCGGGCGGCGCCGAGCCGGACAACGCGCCGCAGGATCTCGCGGGCGCCTCCCCCACCTCCCCGGTCGGCAGGCTGGCCGCCACGGTGGAAAGGCTGCGCCGCGAGGTCCGTACCGCTCATGCGGAGGCGGAGGGCCGGGCGCTGATCGAGCTGGCCAAGGGCATCCTGGTCGAGCGGCTGGGCTGTGGACCGGCGCAAGCCGCCCGGCAGCTGTCGGAGCTGACCGCGCAGGCCAAGGTGACACCACTGGAGTTCGCGGTGGAGGTCATCAACCAGGCCGCCCGCGACCGGGTGTCGGAGATCGCGGACACCTTCCTGAGCACCGCCGTCGAGACGCCCGCGCGCCAGGCCACCGCCCTGCGACTGCGGGCGGCGGAGAGCGGCGCGCTGGCCGCGAACGACACCCAGGACGTCGCCAACGCTCTGCTGGAGCACGCCCTGCGCCCGCTCGGCGCGGTCGCCGTGGCCGTGTGGAGCGCGGACGCGGACGGCTCGCTCACCCTCAGCGGAAGCGCCGGCTTCTCCCCCGCCGAGGCCGTCCGGTGGCGATACGTGCCCCCGGAGGTGGCGACCGTGGCGCGCCGGGGACTGACCGAACGCACCGGCCAGTGGTTCGAGTCGCTCGCCGACACCGGGCTGCCCACCATCGGCCGGCACATGTATCCGGCGGGTGGCCGGGTCGCGGTACCCGCCGGCACGGGGGGCCGCATCCACGGCGTCCTGGAGATCGTCTGGCCCGGGCCGCTGGAGCCGCAGCCGCCGCAGATCGTCCGGCAGGTGGAGGCCCTGGCCGAGCTGTGCGCGCACACCCTGGAGACGTACACGCGCCCGCCCGTCGGCCAGGACCCGCGGATCCTGCCGGACGCCGCCGAGCTGATGGACCTGGCCGATGGGCTGCACGACCCCGCCCTGGTGCTGGTGCCGCACATCGACGGCTCCGGCCAACTGGTGGACTTCCGTATCCAGCACGTCAACAACCGTTTCCTGGACCCGGCCGGCCGGCCGCGCGCGGTGGTCAGCGGAGCTCTGCTGCTCGAGGCGTACCCCATGGCCGCCGGGAAGAGCGAGCTGTTCCAGCGGGTCGAGCGGGTCTACGCCACCGGCGAGCCGTTCCGGGGCCGTCGGATGCGTCTGACCGCGCTCGTCGACCAGGTGCCGCTGTCGGCGGTCGCGGACATCAGCATCAGCCGGCACGGCGGCAGCGTGCTGCTGATCTGGCGTATCGAGGACGAGACGGCACGGCTGGCGAGCCTGCTCCAGCACGCCCAGCGTCTGGGCCGTATCGGCGGCTTCGAGGAGAACCTGCTCACGGGTGAGATCACCTGGAACGACCAGTTGTTCGACCTCTACGGCCGGTCCCCGTCGAGCACGCCCGTACCGCTGGAGGAGCTGCCCGCGCACGCGCACCGGGACGACGCGGTGGCCCTCGGCCGGTTCCTGCGGACGTTGATGCACCGCCGTCGGCCGGCCTCCGCGGCCTTCCGGCTGCAACGCCCCGACGGCGTGACCCGGCACATCCGCGTGGTCGCCGAGCCGGCCCTCGACGCGGACGGCCGGCTCTTCGTCGTGCGGGGCGCCTACCAGGACATCTCCGCCCAGCACTGGACGGAGGTGGCGCTGGCCGCCACCCGGGACCAGCTGGCCCACACCGAGCAGCAGGCGACCGAGCGCAACCGTCTGACGCTGCAGTTGCAGCACGCCATCATGCCTCCCGCGCACGCCCCCCTGACGGTGCCCGGCCTGGAGGTCGTGGTGCGCTACCGGCCGGCGGAGACCGAGCATCTGGTCGGCGGTGACTGGTACGACGCCGTGGTGCTGCCGTCCGGGCGGGTGCTGCTGTGTGTGGGCGACGTCGCGGGCCACGGCATAGAGGCCGCCACCAGCATGGTCGTTCTGCGCAACGCGTTGCGTGGCCTGGCCGTGACGGGCGCCGGGCCGGGCCAGCTGCTGTCCTGGCTGAACATCGTGGCGCACCATCTGACCGGAGGGGTCACCGCCACCGCGGTGTGCGCCCTGTACGACCCGGATCGTCGCAGCCTGCGCTGGGCACGGGCGGGCCACCTCCCGCCCGTGCTGGTCCGTGGACGGGAGGCGGCCCCGCTGCCGTTGGTCAAGGGCCTGCTGCTGGGCGCGGTGCCGGAAGCCGTCTACGAGGAGGCCGAGCTGCAGTTCACGCCGGAGGACATGCTGCTGATGTACACCGACGGGCTCATCGAGCGCCGGGACCGTTCGGTGGAGGAGTCCCTGACGCACCTGCTGACCACGGTCCGCACCGCGCCGAAGACCCTGGACCAGCGGCTCGACCGTCTGCTGACCTACAGCAGGTCGGACACGGACGACGACACCTGCATCGTCGGCATCCGCGTGACGTAGGCCCGACTCGGGCCACCGGGCCGTCTCCGGCGGAACGCGCCCGATCAAGCGCCGCGTTGGACGCGCGACGACTGCACCCGGGCCCTGGACGCGCCTGGAGGCCGACGAGCGGGCCGAACTGCGGGCGGGCCTCATTGGCGGTGCATGTGCAGGACCGCAGCGGGCACCTGCCGGCCGTCCACGTGCGCCTGCGGTGGAAACATCCGAGCCTATGCCCGGGGTGTGCCGTCCCAGCGCCATGTGGTGAGACACGGGTGGCCGGGTAGTTCGGCGCGTCCCGTGGCCCACAAGAGGGTGGTCCAGCCATCCGTGGACGAGGGCGCGTCCGGAAACAGCCGGGAGAGCACCCGGGAGCACAGATCGGCAGGCGGGCTCCATGCCAGACCAAGCCCTTGCGTCAAGTCGTGCGTGTGCACCAGGGTCTCCACGATCCCCATCGCGGCGAAACCCTCGGGATCCGAGACGCCGAAGACGTGGTGAGCGCGGGTCTCCGGGGGCTTGGTGCGCACCATGGCGACCAGCAGCGCGCCACTCGCTTCCAGGACCTGCAGCAGGCCGGCGGGTCCGGCTTCACGGTTCGCGTGAATGGCGTTCGCCGGGCCGCCGGGCCGTCGGCTCTCCCACACGAAGGGCACTTCGCCGTCCAAGGGCGGCGCTTTGGGGCCCAGTTGCGCAGCGTAGGCGAAGAGGTCGTCGCTGAGGTGCTCGACAGTTTCCCAGCAGTCCCATTCCAGCGAACCGGCCTTGCCTTCCCAAGCATCCGGGGGCGCCTCACGGAGCACCGCCACAGCAAGCTGCACGGCAAGGTCAAGGTCATCCGCGGTGACGGGGCGGCGGGAGAGGCCATCATCGACTGATCGGGACATGGCAGGACCGTACCGCGACCGAAAGGACCCGCCCCTCCTCTTACTCACCCAGCTGTCGGCGTACGACCTTCTGGTGTACGCCGACAGCAGCCGGCAACCCGGTGGAGGTTCGCGGTCCCGGCACTGGCGCAGCGATCGGCTGCCGCGCAGCCCCCGCATCTCTGGCGGCGAGCGGGCCGACGCGGCCCTGCCGTCTCAAGACGGCGGCGGCTCGGAGACGAGGGCGTCCCGGGCGCCGGACCACCGCTGTCGAGCGGACGGGCTCAGCCGCTCAGCTTCTTCCAGAGCTGGGTACTGCCCGTCGCCGAGGTGCAGCGGCCCTGGATCACCGGGGTCATCTTCGCCGTCGAACTTCCCCGGGTGCCGACGCACTTCTTCGACTTGGCGTTGACGATGAGGTAGACGCCGGATCGGACGTACTTCGACCGCCACAGCTGCGAGTGGTCGCTCGTGCCGGTGCAGTTGCCCCACGCGAGCGCCGCACCGCCGGCGACGGAACCGTGGCTGACGCCGAGGCACTTGCCGTTGTGGGGGTTCTTGAGCTTGACGTACTTCACGCCGCCGACCTTGGTCGCCGCGTACGGCCTCCAGACGGTGCGTGAACTGCCGCAGTCCATCAGATTGACGGTGCTTCGACTGGAGTGCATGCCCAGGCAGTAGCCGGAGCGGTAGTTCTTGTGACGCAGTGTACTTGCGGCCTCGGCCGGAGCCGCCGATGCCAGCGCCAACGTGGCGGTCAGGAAGGCCGCTGCCACGGGCAGCGTGTGCGATGTGCGCACGGATTCCCCCAAGTCGGTTCCGAAGTGCTGTTGCCGTGAACCATCGTCGCCGGACGCACCGGTTGGCCGCCTTGGCGTGGAGCGCCAGGCACTTGGCCGGGAGCGCCAGAAAGGCCGGCAACCTGATCGCACACAGTCGAAGAACACGCTGGGGACTCACGTGCGTTGGTCGGTATGCCAAGTTCTCCAGGTGCGTTACCCGGGGCTCCTCGCACACCCTGGTGGGCCGGTTCTGCCGGAGGCTGCTGCCCCAGCGGCCGAGTCGCGCGCGTCTCGTGCCAGGCCCGCACGGCGACGTACTGGGGCGGTGGCACTGCCGCAGGGCGCGTCCCGGCCTCGCGGCAAGAAGGCAAGCTCAGAGTCCGTCGCCCACTGCGGCGTGGGGCTGAAAGCCGCCCTGGCCTTCGATACTGCACTGGGCAGCTGCCGCCCGGCGAGCCAGACCTCGAGCCGTGGGAGTGCCACCTCCATTGACCGCCCTGGCGCTTGACGCGTGATGTCGGACTCCCTGCTGGTGAACGGCAACCTGCAAGCCGGTCTCGGTGCCGGTGTCGACGAGTTCGCCGAGGACGCTTCGGACCTTGTGCTGCGGCGGGGGCATCGTCTTCACCGGCTCGGCCACGTGTCACTGTGCTCCGACCACCGGCACGAGCGCCCTCACCGGTGTGGACGTCGTCATCGAGGGCGCCGCGTCCATGGTGGGCGGGCGCTCGGAGCGGGAAGACGCCGTCGCGGACTTCGAGCAGGGATACGGTGCGCACCTGACCGGCCCCGAGGGTCCCTGGGAGGATTGCGCTCGAGGCCGGGAGACGAGAACGGTCCCGGCACGGCATCCGGCTCGATGTCCAACGTTCCCCTCCTCAATGACGCATGGCCGGCCGACCGGCACTGGGGGGCGGTCCCGGCGAACCGAGCCATCATGCCCTCCGGTGGCGTCATGTGTCGTTCCGGAGCCGGGAGGGCGGGGCACTGCACTCTTTGGAGGGCACCGGGCCCGGAAAGAGTAACTTTCTCCCTTTATCGGTGATTTACGGGGCATGAATCCTTTTTGGCATCGACGGGGCCTCGCGGCCGTGACCGCCGCTGCGGCAACCGTCCTGTGCATGGCAGGCGTCGCTCCCGCCAGTGCCGCACACACACCGGACAAGGCCGCGGAAACGCCGTGGGTGGTGTCGCTGGGCGACAGCTTCATCTCCGGCGAGGCGGGCCGCTGGGCGGGTAACAGCAACGACAGTGCCGACGGCTACTCGCGCACCGATCGGGCCTTCGACCCCGCCACGCAAGAGACCGATCCGCACCGGGTGTACGGCAAGTCCTTCGACGACCGCTGCAACCGCTCCGACAGTGCCGAAGTCGACTCCTCCCCCATCGGGGGCCGTCGGGTCAACTTCGCCTGTTCGGGGGCGACGTCCACCGCCATTCTGCTGCCGGAGCACGGCGGGAGCCCCTTCAAGAGCGAGCCGTCCCAGGCTCAGCAACTCGGGAACGCCGTGGCCGGCCATTCCGTCCGGGCGGTCGTCGTCTCCGTCGGCGGCAACGACCTCGGCTTCGAGGACGTGATCACCACCTGCGCCAAGAACTTCGTCAAGCCGATCGGAGCCGCCCCCTGCGCTCCGACTCTGGCGCCGCAGGTGCACGACCGGCTGCCCGCGATGCGCACCGCGGCAGTCAAGGCGCTCGGCGACGTCACCACCGCCATGGAACGAGCAGGCCACCCGAAGGGCAGCTACCGCCTGATTCTGCAGTCCTACCCCTCACCGCTGCCCGACGGCGCGCGGGTCCGCTACCGGGGAGAGAAGTACGACCGGCTGAACCAGGGCGGCTGCCCCTTCTTCGACAAGGACCTCACCTGGGCCCATGACACTCTCGTACCGGAGATCAGCACCTCCCTCGCCGCCGCGGCCCGCACAGCCGGTGCGGAATTCCTGGACTTGTCCCACGCCTTCGACGGACGGGAGGTCTGCTCCGGGACGACCGTCCACGCCGGCCCCAGCGAACAGCCGTCAGGCCGCACCAGCGAATGGGTCCGCTTCGTGACGTCCGGAGCCGGTCAGGGCCAGAGGCAGGAGTCCCTGCACCCCAACTACTACGGCCAGCTCGCCCTCGGCACGTGCCTGGGTCTCAAGCTCGCCCGGCATCCCGGCAATCACTCCTGCCTCAACAAGACGGGCGCAGGCCCCCGGGACATGCTCCTGCGGGCAGCCCCCTCCGCGTGACACAACCGCACTCGCTCGCGCTTGCGAACCACCCCCGCAGGATCGGGATCGGGGGCAGCACCTGTCACCGTGGACGTCCGAACGTGTCTCCGACCAGCCCTTGGTCGTTCCCGGTGGCCAACGGCTGTACCGATGTGCCGAGGCCGCACTGACAGTGGACTGCCCCTGAACGGCACACCTCTGGTTCGGCCCTGTTGCGTGCGTGGAGCCTGCAACAGGGCCTCCGCCGTCACCATTGGCAGCACAGTCTCATCGCTGGTCGCACGTCTCCCCCTGATCGGCTGCGGAGTCCGTCCCGTGATCGTGGCCCGGGAACGGGTGGCACGCCAGGACCCGTCTGTCGGCTGTCCTGCGGACGGCAGGTGCCCGCGTCCGGCTCCGCGTCGCTCACCACGGCCGGCAGCGTCCTGATGGTCGTCGGCACCAAGACGGCGGCCGCCGCACCGCGCTCGCGAGCGTCCCCGAGATCATGTCACGGTCGGCGAGATTTCCTGTTTGCCCCTGTCTCGCGTACAACCTTCCGATGCGGCCGCCCGTCTCACCCAACATCAGAGTCACACGACCAAGGGGGACAGGATGAGACGTATCACAGCGGCAGTGGCGGTGCTCATGCTCACGGGCGTCACGTTGGGAACGGCGGCGAGCACCGCGGGCGCGGCCCCGGCACAGGCACCCCGCCCGGTGGCGGCCTGCCCGACGGGCTGGGGCAGCGGCGCCAAGAGCGCTGCCACCGCGGGGGCCGATCACCTCACGGACGTCAGGACCGGACAGCACGAGTGCTACGACCGCATCGTGTTCGACGTGCCCGGCGGCGGCGACCGGATCGGCTACCACGTCCAGTACGTGGACCGGTTCCACGCGGATCCCTCGGGCCGGTACATACCCGTGTCCGGCGGGGCGATCCTCGACATCCGCGTCGACGCGTGGAGCTACGACCTGGACGCCGGCGCGCCGACCTACCCGGGCCAGGTGGGCAAGGCTCTGCCCGGCGTCGACATCAGCGGGTACAGCACCTTCCGGGACACCCGGTTCGGCGGCACCTTCGAAGGACAGACGCAGGTGGCTGTCGGCACACGCGCCCGACTGCCGTTCCGCGTGACCCAGCTGCCCGACCGGATCGTCGTCGACGTGGCCCACAGCTGGACCAGTTAGCCCACGCCCGTTCCGGCAGGGACACTCCGGCTCTTGTGTCCCTCGCCGGTCAGCGGGGACGCTGCCGGAGCCGGTGCCGAGCACCCCCGTACCCCTGCCGGAACTGCGGCCGGTTCCGGCGAGCGAGCCGGATGAGGACGGTTCGCCCGAGTTGGCGCACCGGCCGCCGGAGCGGCGCGCAGGGTTCGGGCGGGGGGGTGACCGGGGGTGCGGCCGGCCGGTCAGACCAGGATCAGTACGGCGATGATCGCGATCAACGTGATGACCGTGCTGGCGGTGATCAGGCCGAGCCGGGCCGGTGCGTAGAGCCCGACGTCGAGCTGACGGCCCACCGATCGGTAGCGGATCGTGCCGTATCCGCTGATGAGGAGTCCGGCAAAAAGCATGATCGCACCGGCGGCGACGGCATGGATTCCGCGGTGTGGCGCGAACTTGGCCACGGCTACGCCGAGGGCGGCCATGCTGATGCCCGTGCGCAACCAGGCGAGGTAGGTCCGTTCGTTGGCCAGGTGGTCGCGGGCGCGGCTGCCGGTGTTGGCAGTGGCCGCGGCCTCCTTGGGCGCGTCTCGACTCATCTGCTCCTCCGCGGCGGGTGCCCTCGCACCACTGCTGCCGCTCTCCGTGATCTGCGCCGTTCCTGGTCCCGGCCGGAACGACCGGCGGTGCGTCGGCGTCAGCCCCTTCGTACAGCGGGTGGTGACCAGCGCCCGCTGAGGACCTCCGGGCGGGGTGCGTACAGGCGCAAAGTGACGCCCAGCGGGCCGGTAGGTGCGGGAAGCCAGTTGGCTTCGCGTTCGGGGCCGGGACGGGCGTGACTGATCAGGATGTCGAGGGAGCCGTCGCCGTTGTAGCTCAGCCGGTCGCGGTCGCCGAGCGCGAAGCGATCCAGCTCGTTGGGTGCCTGGAAGCCGGCCGCGTCGTACATGGTGACGGACCAGAAGGCGGAGACCGGAGGCAGCGCATCCGCGTCGAAGTGCAGGACGTAGTCGCGCTCGCCCACCAGCGGCTCCGCGTCGGCATCGACACCGAGAACCGGATAGACGGCGTCTTCGGGCTGGTTGGCGCCCAACCCGACCATGCTGACGACGGCGCGCTGGAAGTAGTCGTTGCCGTAGACCCCGATGTTTTCCGTGACGACCGACCAGCCGTTGACCTGCCGCCCCAACGAGGTGCGGGCGGCGAGCATCTGCTGTTGGGCCTCGTCGACCCCCGTCTGGATCTCATCCAGTTGCTCCGGAGTGAAGTCGCCGTCCGTGAAGGGACGCCCGGGGACGAGACCGAGACCGGCGATACGGGCCAGGACCGAGAAGTCCGTGGCGTGCGGGGGATGCACGCGGAGCAACTCGGCGCCGCGGCGGAAGAACTCGACGGCGCCGAGCCCGTTTATGAAGGAGAGCGGCTCCTCGGACACGGCTTCGGTGCGCTGCTCGGCGTCGTCGGGCGCCGGCATGCGCGGAGTGATCGTGTAGCCCTCCTGGATCGCGTTGACGGACTTGTAGTCGTCGGGACCGTTGGTCTGCGTCCGGCCGATGACCCATACATACGGCGTCGGCGCTTGGATGACGGTGGCGTCCTGCGCGTCTCCGACCTGGTCACCCGGCGCCACAACGGTGTAGCGCTGGGTGCCGGTACCCGTCGTACGCTTGCCCGGCGCGGCGAACACGTCCGTCCACATGTCGAGCATCGGCAGCAGGAAGTACCTGTCCTCGGTGTCCTGTACGGACACGTCGACCGGTCCACGGGTCAGGTCCAGCCAGGCGGTCGAATACAGGGTGTCGAAGTTCGGGCGGACGACAAGACGAAAGTCCGCGGACGGGAACTCACGGATGTGGTGGAACTGGTTGGGCGGCCCCAGCCCGGGCTTGAAGCCCGCCGGCACGCTCACACATTGTTCACGCGTGACGTCCATCGTCACCAGCGGATACAGGTAGATGTAGGCCTCACGGCTCAGAGTCCGCAGGTCATCGGTCAGTCTCGTCATGAACGGCGCTCCTGCCCTCTGCACTCGGGACACGAAAGAGAGAACGCCCCCCTCCCCAGGCTGACACGGCCCTCAGTCGTTGGCGACACGAGGCGACGAGCAGTGAACCGGACCACGCAACGACACCGTCCGGCAGGCCCTTCGCCACCACAGCCGCCCCGCCTGCTCCGCCACCGGATCCGAGGACTCTCCCGGCCGCCAGCGGACGACGGACGGCTACGACGCCGGTCGTGTCGGTGCCCCGCACGACGCGCGTGGTCTCCAGCCCGGTCCGAAGCCGCCGCCGGTCATGACGGCGGGCCTTCCGGTGAGGTCGAGGCGGGCCAGGACTTCGGCCGCGGTGCTGCCCCGCCGAAGCCGGGGCCGGTGGGCTGCTGTGCTCTGACGCCCCGGGGGTCAGCCGTTGAGGTTCCGCATCAGCTCGGGGGCGTAACGGTCGCCGGAGACGATGCCGCGCGGGGCGACGGCTTCGATGGCTGCCACGTCCTCGTCGGTGATCGTCACGGTGGCGGCCGCGACGTTCTCCTCCAGGTAGCGGCGGCGCTTGGTGCCGGGGATGGCGACCGCGCCCTGACGCAGCACCCAGGCGAGAGCCAGCTGGGAGGGCGAGATCTGCTTGGCGGCGGCGATGCGGCGTACCTGGTCGACCACCGCCAGGTTGCGGGCGAAGTTCTCGCCCTGGAAGCGCGGGTCGGTGCGGCGGAAGTCGTCGGCGGCGAAGTCGTCCGGGCTGGTGATCGCACCGGACAGGAACCCGCGTCCGAGCGGCGAGTAGGCGACCAGGCCGATCCCGAGCTCGTGCAGGGTGGCCATGACCCCGTCGTCTTCGATGCCGCGCTCGAAGAGCGAGTACTCGGTCTGGACCGCCGTGATCGGGTGGACGGAGTGGGCGCGGCGGATGGTCTGCGGAGCGGCTTCGGACAGGCCGATGTAGCGGACCTTGCCGGCGGCCACGAGCTCGCCCATGGCACCGACTGTCTCCTCGATCGGCACCTGCGGGTCGACCCGGTGCAGGTAGTAGAGGTCGACGTGGTCGGTGTTCAGGTGGCGCAGGGAGCGGTCCAAGGAGCGCCGGACGTACGCGGGACGTCCGTTCTGGCCGACGAGTGTGCCCTCGTCGGTGAACTCGATGCCCGTTTTTGTGGCGACGACGGCCTGCTCGCGGCGGCCGGCGAGAGCCTTGCCGAGGAGCTGCTCATTGATGAAGGGACCGTAGCTCTCGGCGGTGTCCAGCAGGGTCACGCCCAGTTCCAGACCACGGTGGATGGTGGCGAGGGACTCGGCCTCGTCGGTGTTGCCGTAGAAGGCGCTCATGCCCATGCAGCCGAGTCCTTCGACGGAGACGGTCAGGCCCTGGCTGCCGAGGGTGCGGAGTTCCATGGTGATCTTCCTTGCTGTTGCGGGTCGTCCCGCGTGTGTGACTGGTTGGTTGGGCGTCCGGTGCGCCGCGGCCTGCGCCCCGGAGTGACCGGCCGGGCGCCGATCGCGGTGAGGCGGGGCGCGGCGGCGGTGTGGCGCCGACGAACGGGGACGCGGCGGCGGTGTGGCGCCGACGAAGGGGGATGTTGTGCGGGTTGTCGTGCCCGGGGTCGGCAGTGCGCCCGCGGGGGCGTGGGGCGGGGCGGTCAGCGCACCCAGGTTCCGGTGAGGGTCTGGACGGCGGAGCCGTCGAGGTCGGCGAGGGTGGTGGCGACGAAGTCGCGGGCCCATGGCGAGGTTTGGACACGGAAGGGCGGGTGGGCGGCCGTCAGTGCGTCGACGATCGGGGCGGCTGCCTCCGCCGGGGTCTGGGCATGGGCGAACGACTGCTGGGTGCGGGTGATGTAGGCCTCGAGTGCCGGGCCGTAGGGCCCGGCGGCGGCGAGCAGCGCCGGGACGTCCAGGCCGAGATTGGCGACGAACTCGCTCGCCACCGCTCCCGGCTCGACCACGGTGACGTCGACGCCGACGGTGGCGGCGACCGGCGCGAGGGACTGCATGAAGCCCTCGACGGCGAACTTGGCAGCGCAGTAGGCCTCGTTGAAGGGCTGACCGACGACGCCACCGACGCTGGTGACGGTGATCAACCGGCCCTTCGACGCACGCAGGTGCGGCAGGGCGGCCCGGGTCACCGCCACCACACCGAAGAAGTTGACCTCCATGGCCGCGCGGACGTCGTCGACACTGCTCTGCTCGATGGTGCCGACCTGGGCGGCACCGGCGTTGTTGACCAGCGCGTCCAGGCGGCCGTGCTCGGCGACGACCTCGTCCAGGCAGGCGGTGATGCGAGCGGCGTCGGTCACGTCCAGGCGCTTGACCTGGATCCGGTCCGCCACACCCGCCTCGGCGGCGGCCTCGATCAGGGCCTCGGCCTTGCCCGTGTCGCGCATGGTGGCGATGGTCGTCCAGCCCGCCCGGGCGGTGCCGATGGCGGCGGCCATGCCGATGCCGGAGGACGTACCAGTGATCAGAACCGTTTTCGGGGAGGTCATGCGGGTCTTCCTTGCTCAGGGACACAACGGGGCGACACCTCGTAACCGGGGAGTTCCCCGGTTAGCCGCAACCGTAAGTGGGGAACTCCCCGGTTGTCCAGCTAGACTGGTCCTCCGACGAAGGGAGCACCCTTGACCACCAAGCCGAGCGTGTTGCGCGCCGATGCCCGCCGCAACCGCGAGCGCATCCTCGAAGCGGCCGTGCGCGCCTTCTCGGAGAAGGGCCCGGACGTCGCGATCGACACGATCGCCAAGGCCGCGGGCGTCGGCTCGGCCACGCTCTACCGCCACTTCCCCACGCGCGAGGCGCTCATCGAGGCGGCCTACCGCAACGAGCTGGCCCGTGTCTGCGACAGCGCCGCGAAGCGGCTCGCCGACAACCCGCCCGACCGGGCGATCCGCCTGTGGATGGACGACTTCATCGACTACGTGGCTGCCAAGCAGGGCATGGCGGACGCCCTCCGGGCCGCGGTCGCATCCGGTGCGGACCCCTTCGCCGAGACCCTCGACAGGCTCGGCACCGCGCTCGGGACCCTGCTGTACGCCGGCGCCGACGCCGGCCTGCTGCGCCCGGACGTCGACCCCCTCGACGTCGGCTTCAGTCTGGCCGGCGTCGCGTTGATCACCAGCGCCCCCGATCAGCGCGAACGGGCCGGCCGCCTCCTCGACCTGCTCCTCGACGGCCTCCGCTACGGAACGGAAGGGCCGGCGTCCAGCGCGTGACCCGACTCCGGCCGCGTTCCGCACGCGCACCACTACGTACCATCCGCTCTCCGGCCCCAGCGCAATCACGTAGATACACCGTCGCTGCCGCCGCGGAGGCGCTGCGGGGCTCCTGTCGTAGTTCCTCCTCAGGGTCGGGTCGAATCGGGGGCAGCCGCTCGTCGAGCAGGCCCGGCCATGTCGGGTACGGAGACGAGGCTGCCGGCCGCCGTCCGGACGGGAGTCCGCGTGACGTGGACATTGCCGGAGCCGATGCTGACCGCTCCGGTACCCGACCCCGATCCGCGGCCGGCCGGATGGACAAGTCCCGCGATCACAGGGACACCACGCGGTCCGTTGCACCCCGCGCCCGGCACCCCGCACCCCGCACCCCGCAGACGACGCTGGTGAGGCGTCCTCTGCGGGGTGCGGATCTCGTATGGCTCAGTGCTTGTCCCGCTCGGTACCGGAGGGGCCGGGGTGCGTCACTTCACCATGCGGCAACGGCGTGCATCGTCCGGGGCGACGCCGAGACGCCGAAGAATCCGACCACACTGCGACCGGCAAGACGACACCGCGGATGCGTGGCATCACCCCGCGCCATCTGCTGCGTGCGCTGCCCTGGGTTGACCGAGTCACCGCAGTCGCGGTCGGTTGCGGAGCCCGACCGGGTCGCAGGCGGTCACGGACGGAGCCGGCAGGCCGCCCGGCAGCCTGACTTGGGAGGAGCAGCCCGTCGCGTCGAGCAGCAGTTCAGCGGTTTCCCCGGGGGTTTCCCGGGTCCTACTGGAGTGGGCAACAGGAGGGTCCTCGACAGCCGATGGCGGCACGGCTCAGTCTCGAAGGGCCGGCGGCTGCGTCGCAGGTCCCGGGACGCGAGCGGTGCTCGTGGGCCGGGGTCGGCGCAGCGTTCGTGCCGCACAACTCCGCTCCACCCGGCACGGGCGCAATGGGCCTACACGCACCAGTGACTCTCTCCGCCGGCCTTCCCCAGGCAGATCCCAGGCAGTGTTCTCGAGGAGGACTCGTGATCGTACGCAGGAAGCTTTCCGTCGCCCTGGCCACCGCCGCGCTGGCCACAGGGCTGCTCACCGTCGCCGGTCCGGCATCGGCGAAGCCCGCCGGTCCCGCCGGTCAGGCCGCTGCCGAGTGCGGGGTCCGCTCCGACGGCAAGTTGTGGTGCGGCAACCGCGTGGGTGCCAAGGGCTATGAGCACCGGTCCTACGGTTCGGCGGTGCGGGGGCCGTTGAACACGTCGTTCAGCTGGTTCGCGTGCTGGGGCCCCGGTGACCCCCATGGCGGCGGCAACAACATCTGGTACTGGACCAAGCTCGACAACGGACAGTGGGGCAACGTGCCGGCCGTGGACGTGCACACGTCTGTCGACCCAGCTCCGGGCCTGCGTCAGTGTTGAGCCGCCTCCCGGCGGCGTGAACGAGGCTCGCCTCCTGAGTGGGGCGGGCCTCGCGGCGCGTCTTCGACCGGCCGGGCACGTCCTTCTCGGGCCGGTACCCCGCCGTCCGTCGCAGCCTGACCGTACGGAGGGACGCGGAGGGCTCATCGCCACCGGGCCACGTGGGCAGCCGGCACGGCCCAGCTGCCTGATCCGGCTGGGAGGTGGGCGCCAGGTGCTGCGGGTGCGAGCTCTGGGTGTGCGGTGCGCACCTGCCGATCGCATGGAGCGTGTCGAACCGGGCAACCGGTGATCACAGCTCGACGATGCGAGAGGAGATCACCGTGCACAAGGGAAAGTGGATCACAGGTAGCGCACGCAAGGAGCTGGCCGAGGCCTTCACCAAGGAGTACAACGAGGGGGGAACGATCCGTTCCATAGCCGAGGCCCATGGTCGGTCGTACGGCTTCGTGCATCGCGTCCTCACCGAAGCGGGCGTGCCGCTCAGGGCGCGGGGAGGCGATGCGCGCACCGGCGCGGCCCAGTCGACGCGGTGACCGCCGCCGGGTGCCCCGGCGCGGAGTTCCGCGAACACGTCACGGTCCGCGATCGACTGTGGGTGTAGCCCTGTCCCGGGGGCAGTCGGTCCGCGGGATGGTGACGACTGTTGACGGCCCGGGTGTGGTGGCGTGCGGTGGGCGGCCGGATATTCGCTGGTCGTCGCTTGTCGGTGGTGGTCATACTGCGGCGATGGACCCGGTGACCCTTGAGACCGGCCGTCTGGTGCTTCGGGCTTTCGAACCTGCCGACGTGGATGCGGTGTACGACGCCTGTCAGGACGGGGACATCCGGTTCTACACCCCGGTGCCGGTGCCGTACCGGCGTGCGGACGCGGAGAAGCTCGTCGGCGAGAAGCTACCCGCTCAGTGGGCCGAGGACAGGGACTACACCCTCGGCGCGTTCCGCAAGGACACCGGCGCCCTGGTCGGCTCGTACTGCCTGACCCTCATCAGCCGCGGCGTCTGGGAGCTCGGTTACTGGGCGGTCAGGGAGCAGCGCGGACGCGGGTACTCGGTGGAGGCCGCTCGTGCCCTGTGCGACTGGGGCTGGGCCACGCTCGACGTGCACCGCATCGAGTGGTGGGCCATGGTCGGGAACACCGGCTCGCGTGCCGTCGCCGAGAAATTCGGCTTCATCGTCGAGGGGACACCGCGCAGTCGCGGCATCGCCAACGATGGCACACCGCACGGCTGGTGGGTGGGCGCATTGCTGAGCCCCTGATGCCCGGCCAGTGCTTCGCCCGCTGCGGGAGCGGCCGCGTCATGTCCCGGTGGCGGCGTGCGCCTCCGAAGCCAACGGTGATCGCGAGGTCAGCTGGCTCCGGCCGGGTTGGTGTCCTCGCCAAGGTAGGTGCCGTATCCCTCGACGATCAGCGGACCGTCGAAGATCAGCACCTCGTTGACCAGGCCGCCCTTCTGGTTCCGGTAGTTGATGACCAGGCAGTTCACCCCGATGTACGTGCCCAGTACCTCGAACCGCAGGTCGGGGATCCGCCGTAGGCCCTCCGCCCAGTAGGCGCGCAGTGCGTCCTTGCCCCGGATGACCCCGTCGCCACCGATCAGTTGCGCGGCCACCGGGGACCGGAACGAGACGTCCTCGGCGAAGTGCGACAACACGGCGTCCAGTTGGTGCGCGTTCCACGCCGTCACCCAGGAGTCGACGAACTGGCGCGCGGTCGCATGATCCATGGGCGCATTGTGCCCCGGACCGCGTCGGCCCATCCAGCCGGTTCCGGTGCAGCGGCAGTACTGCGGCAGCACTGAGGACCGACAGTCGGCAGGTGGGGTCTCCCGTCTCCGACATCCCCTGAGCCGCCGTGCGTTCGGCGGTGCGCGCCGACAGGTGACCAGGTGACACCGTCCACGCCTCGCGCCCCCTGCCGTCAGTCCCTGCCGACGACGATCACCTCGTCCTCGACCGTCCAGCGGCGCCGCTCGGCTTTGGGTGGGTTGATCCGCACGCCGTAGCGCGGGCTGGTCGACGAGTCCTCATGGCTTCGGTAGCCAATGGCGCATTCGCCGCGGAGGCGTGCCGCGGCCACGACCGTGGCGAAGGACGTCTCACGCCCTGGCAGCACATAGTCGGGGGCCGGCCGCATGCGAACCCCCATGCCGTGGGCGGAGAACAGTTCCTCGAACACGGCCGCCAAATACCGGTTCTGGGAGATCTGCGTCATGAGCAGGCCGATGAGCTTGCCGCTGACGATCACGTCGGCTCCGGGACCGATGGGGGCCAGGGCCCGGTTTCGGTCGTCGATCAGTTCGGTGACGACCGGCAGTTCGCGTCCGGTCGCTTCCTCCAGTTGGCGCAGGAGCAGAAGGGTGACGAGCGTGCGGTTGTCGGGGTCGTCCGGCGGTTGTCCTGGAGCGGGGTCCTGGCCGAGCACGATGACGCTGTCATAGAGGTGAACGTCCAGACGCCGCAGGGTCTCGAGACGGGTGATGTCACCGTGGTGCAGTGTCAGGGTCAGGTCTGTGCCGCTGTCCGTGTCCGCCTCGCTCACCTGCCGGATGGTCGCTTCATCGCCGTTCGCCACCACGTCGACGGCTGATCCGGGGCGGGCGCGGCGGTGCAACTGCTCGACCACGAGCGGGGCTCGGCGGTTCCAGCCCAGCAGGAGCACCCGCTCCGGTCGCACCGGCGTGGCCGGACCGGACGCCATCGCCGCTTGCTCGACCAACCCCGCGCAGTCGGATGCCCAGGCCGAGTCGTCGTCACGGGAGATGACGACGAGCAGGTCACCGGGAGCGAGGGGGGTCTGCGGTGGCGGGTTGAGCAGAGGGGTGCCTCCTCGCATGATCCCGACGACGCTGGACGTCGGGTAGCACAGCAGAGCGTCGCCGAACGGGCGGCCGGCCAGGGCCGGCTGGTTGGCCAGGTAGAACTCGTCGCCCGCGAAGTCGAGCAGTTCCTGGTGGACGAGGGAGAGGCCGGGGTGGCGGGCGGCCTGGACGATCAGCCGGGCGGTGATGGTGTCGCTCTCCAGCACGACGCCGCCCGGGCCCGCGGCGAGGTGGGCGGCCAGGCGGTACCGGTCGTCCCGGACGGCGGCGATGACGGGCGGGCGGGGCTCCTCCCCGGCCAGGGCTGCCCTGAGTGCCAGCAGCGTCTTGACCACCTCGGCGTCGGCGTCGGGCTCGTCCTGGGGCAGGACGAGCACGACACCGGCCGTGGCCGGGCCGGCCAGGCCGAGCACGGACGGGTCGGTGGTGGGGCCGCTGCGGCAGATCAGCCGCGTACGGCGGACCGGACCCACCTTCGTGCTCAGGGCCTCCTCCATGGTGCTCTTGTCCCGGTCGGCCAACACGGCCACCGCGGCGCGCCGTTGGTTGGCGTTGGCGGCCACCAGTTCGCTCACCACCGTGAAGATCTGCTCCGACCACCCGAGGACCACGGCGTGCCCCCTTTCCAGCACGGTGGAACGGCCTCGTCGCAACGCGGTGAGCCGCTCCGTCAGCGCCGTCGTGATCAGGCCCACGAGCGTCGAGACGTACAGCAGGGCGACCAGCGCGAGCAGCACCGACATCGTCACCCGCAGCGGCGTACCCGTCGCACCGCCCAGCCGCAGGGTCTCCCCGGTGAGGCGCCACACCTGCGCCAGGCGGCCCACCAGGGACGCCGGCGCGTCGGGCTCGGTCCACACCAGGACCGCACTGGCCGGGACGACGACGGCCAGGCACAGCAGCGCCATCCAGCCGACGAGAACGGAGGCACCGCGAGCCAGTGTGCTGTCGAACCAGTAACGGGCCCGGTCCCCGAACCTAGTGCGCCGCTGCGCCACCCTTCCCCCTCCGTCACCGCGCACTTCCCTGAGCCGGGCCGGCGCCGCGGACGCGTCGCGCCGTCGGCGGGCCGCGCTGGAGAGCGCGGAGGTGAATACGCCTCCGGCAGTGTGAGGGACCGCACGGTGACGGCGAGGGCGGTTCGCTCGGGCTTCATCCCTTCGGGTCCACCTGGGCGTCCCTTTCGGCGGGCCTGCCGCCACCTCAGGGTTTCCGCCGTCCACCCTCCTTCCAGTCAACGCCGGCGCAAAGGGCGGACGCCGTCCGGAGCCGTGCTCGGTGCCCGCGCCGTGCGTCGGGCCCCGGTGACGAGCGTTCCGCGGCTGGTGCCGGCCGCGGCAAGCGCGGCCTGTGCGGTGGTCCGGGTTGGGCCCGCTCTTGGGTGGTGCGGGTCGCTTCCTTGCCGGACGGTCGCACCTCAAGGACGGTGGAAGGCGGGGCCGGCGGGTCGCCTCGGGTGACCCGCCGGGAGGTGGTGGCCGGACCGGTGTGGCGCCACGGATCGCGAACGTCCGGCATGTCGCCCATGGTGCAGGACGACTGCGCATCGTGCCTGCCGGCGAGCGAGGCCCCGCCACCGCGAGGGCGGCCGATGTCGACGACATGCCTCGTTGTCGAGCCTCGACCGGAGATTGCGCAGACCCGCTCCGCAGGTGGGCCCGGCCACCCGGCGCCACTGCCGCGCGACGCCGTCTTCGCTCGGGGACGCACTCATCGCCCGGCGGGCGCCGTCCGCATCCCGGTGCGCTCGGTTCGCTCGTCCGCGCCGGCCAGCCAGAAGAACACCAGCGGCAGACCGAGCTCGATCACCGCAAGCACGGTCTGGAACCACTGCGGCCATCCGTGCACAGCGAGCGAGAGCAGTCGACCGACCAGACCCAGCAAAAAGACGCCGGCCAGCCACCGTACCGCCTGAGCCGGGACAGGCCTCTGTCGGGCGGTCCACAGCCAGGCCAGCCCGTAGCCGGCGAAACCGGCCCCCATGAACCGGCCCCAGCTGTCGACCGTCGTCCCGGCGGAACCCGCGCCCGGGATCGCCGCGTTGCCGAGGACCACATGGAACACGCCGATGGCCACACAGGCCCACCCCGTCACCAGCGCGAGCACCCGCAGAGCCCTTGCCATGATCCCCCCAAGCCGTCCGGACAGCACCTTAGTTGGCATGCGTCTACCAGGCTGGGCGCGCCAGTAGACACATGTCAAGTAACCTGCATGCGTGCCTCCTCGTCAGCGACTCGACCCCGCGGACCGCCGCGCCCAGCTGCTTGCGGTCGGCGCGCGGCTCTTCGCCGCCCGCCCGTACGCCGACGTACTGATGGAGGAGGTCGCCCAGGAGGCCGGGATCTCCCGAGCCCTGCTCTACCGCCACTTCCCCAGCAAGCACGCCCTCTTCGCGGCCGTCTACCAACAGGCGGCGGACCGACTGCTCGCCGAGACCCGGCTCGACCCGGCCGACTCCCTGATCGAGCAGCTCGTTCAGGGCATGGACGTCCACCTCGACTACTTCGTGGCCAACCGCAACGCCGTCCTGGCCGCGAACCGGGTCCTCGCTGGTGACCCCGTCATTCAGTCGATCATGACGAACGAACTGGACGCACTGCGCACACGGCTCCTGGCCGTGCTCCCCCTCGCGGACGACGCATCCCGCGAGGTGGTGTCCGCCGTACTGAAGAGCTGGCTGGTCTTCGTCCAAGTCCTCTGCGTCGACTGGCTCGCCCGCGAGACCTGTACCCGCACCCAGCTCCGGGACATCTGCATCAGCGCCCTTCTTGGCGCCCTGCGCCCCGCACTCCCCGCCGGACACGCCCTTGAGTGGTCGCCACAATTGTCGGAGAACGGCGCCTGAGCGAAGTCTCCTGTACGGCCGTCGCTTCCGGGCCTGACCATTGAGCAGATCGAAGAGGCCGAATGGGAGTCACCGCGCGTGCGTGACGAGTGAATTCGGGGCCCTGGTTGGTGGCCGGGCCGGTTCGGGCCGGCGAGCGTGTGGAACTCGTGCGGCGCGGGTCGGCAGCGAGCAGCCGGGAATTGTCTCCGCGCACGCCAGTTCCCCGCCAGGCGTGCCGGCGTCCTCGGTCAACGGATCGACCCGAACACCAGCGAAGCCGCGGAGGAATGCCCAGGCCCGCCGCCGATCGGAAAGCGCGCCTTCCGGTACCTCGGCCACCTCTGAGCCGCGCACAGTTCGGAAAGGCCTGCATTTGCTGCTCGCGGCACTGGCTTCAGCGGCAGCACCCGCGTGTACCGGGCGCCGAGGGCGCTGCGTTGCTGTGGCGCAGTTCGCCGCGCACATGCTGGCGCCGCCCCCGGCAGCGGAGCCGGTGGGCGGCGCGGGCCGCTCGGTGCACCAGCGTTGGCGTGCGGACGCCGTCAACGGGTTGCGCCGGCGCGGGTCAGCCGACGTGCCAGGTGAAGCTGCCGCCGTTGCCGGCGGCAATGGCGAACATCACGATCATGAGAACGAGGTCGACCACTCCCAGGCCGATGTCCCACTTCGCCATCACCGAGCCGGTCTGACGCAGTGCCACGGCGCCGAAAATAATCGCCAACGGCCCCAGCACGATCGGAAGGATGAAGATTCCGACGATGCCGCAGACCAGTCCCGCTATCGCCAGCCCGCTCGTCCGGCTCGTGTTGTGCATGCCTATTCTGCTGTGGGACGACATCGATATCTCCCAAACTGTCGCGGTCGGCTGTTTCGCTCCTTCGGTTCCCTTCTGGTTGCCCGTCACGGCCGGGTCATTCCTATGATGCGTGGTCAAAGCCGCTTGCACACGCGGAAGTTGACCAACTCTCCTCACGGCGTGGGTGTACCGGCCGAGCCGCCGCCCACATCACTGCCGTACGGAGTCGTCCGCAACCTGCACGGGCGGCGGTTCCCTCATGCGGACGGCAGGGCTCAACAGGCCCCGGGACAAGTAGGCGACGCGGTCCGCCCGGCAACGCTCGTGTCGGCTGCGCCGGACGGCTGCGGGCAACGGGCGAGAGGTTCGGCGTGTGGGGCAACGTACGACACCGGCCCCGCAGACAGGAGGAGCAGGGTTCCACTGCTGGGTCTGCGGGACCGGTGCATCACTCACGTACCCTGCGATGCGTCCGATAAGCCCGATCCCTCCCAACCGTTTCCGGAGAGCGCCTCCTCGCACACGAGTGGGGCCCGGCCGTGTCCGGCCGGGCCCCACTCGTCCTGCGCGTGTGAAACGCGCTCCTCGCGCTGGGCGCCTTCGTCTACCAGCGGTACCAGCGGCCCTTGCGACCTGCGCCATCCGCGGAACGGACGACGAAGCCCAGCAGCCACACGACGAGCACGATCACCGCGATCCACCACAGCGCCTTCAGGGCGAAGCCCGCGCCGAAGAGGATCAGAGCCAGCAGAAGAACCAGAAGCAGGGGAACCATTGTTATCAACCTCCTGGACTCCTGATGCCCTTACTTCGGCCCTACAAGCACACAAAACATGAGTTACTTCCGTGGAATGAGGGGCATATGCGCGTCGCGCATGCATGGTTCCCCTCGTGTGGCGTCTCACGCACCCCCGCCATGCAGCATCTATCGCCTTGGGTGATGTCGTGGCCCTGGGTTCGTCAGCGCAGCAGCTGGGTCGGCCCAGGGCGAGGACGCCGCTACGACGATCCTGTCCCGTGCTCGCGCGAGCGGTGATCGGGCACTGCGGGCGGCTGCGCGCACGGTTCGGACCACCGCCCTTGGGTGACGACCCGTGCCGGCCCGGAGCCCCGGCCCGGCCACGCGCTCTCCCGCGCCCGGGCAGCTCCCCCACGGGCGGGCTGCCGGCCAGCCGGTGTCGGCCCGGCACCACCGGAAGTGCCGCCGGCTCAGGGCTCTGTCCGGCTCGCGTCCGGGCCGTTCACCACGGTGAGCAGATCGTCCCGCGCGGCCAGGGCGTCCAAGGAGAGTGTGCGGTAGCCGACTTCCTCGAAGAGTACGGTGATGCGGTCCCCCTCCTCGCTCAACACGGTGCCGCGGCCCCACTCGTCGTGCTGCACCAGGGCTCCGGGCGGGTAGGCGTCGGCGTCCGGATGCCGCTCGGCGCTCGTCGTGTCGCTGTCGCCGTTCTCCTGCTCGTCGCACATGTCGCAGTTGCCGCAGGGCGCCTCGTACTCCTCACCGAAGTAGCCCAGGAGGAAGCGCCGTCGACAGCCCGTGGTCTCGGCGTACGCCCGCGCCATGTCCACTCTCGAGCGGTCCATGCGCTTGTGTGCCTCGGCGGTGTCCACGGCGCGTCGGACCGCGCGCGACGGTGCCGTGCCCCGGACCGGACGGATGGCGCCCGACGCGTCCGTGACCAGGGCACCGGCTTCCTCCAGCAGGTTCACGGCCGTGGTGACCCTGGCGCGCGACATGCCGGTGTCCCGTCGTAGCGCAGCGATGTCCGGTGGGGCGTCGCGGTGGGCGTGGACCGCCCGTACCACCGCGTCCACGGTCTCCGGGCGAGGCGTGCGGCTGCTGAAGTACGCCTGCAACCCCGTGTCCTCGGTGCGGTAGTGCAGTACGGCGAGGGCGGGCCGTCCGTCGCGGCCGCAGCGTCCTGTCTCCTGGTAGTAGGCGTCCAGGGAGCCGGGCAGCGACGCGTGCAGCACGAACCGCACGTTCTCCTTGTCGATGCCCATGCCGAAGGCCGAGGTCGCCACCACGACATCCAGGTCGCCGCAGAGGAACGCGTCGTGGATCCGCCGGCGTTCGGCGGCGCGCAGGCCCGCGTGGTAGGCGCCGGCGGCAAGACCGAGGGAGGCCAGTTCCGCGGCGTAGGACTCGCTGTCCTTGCGCGTCGCCGCGTAGACGATCCCGGGCTTGGGAGCGGCTGCGGCGTCCTCCAGGACGCGGGAGCGGCGCTCGTCGTCGTCGAGGTGGCGGCGCACCTCCAGCCTGATGTTGGGACGGTCGAATCCGGTGACGAGCTGCCGCGGCCGGTCCATGCCGAGCCGTTCGACGATGTCCTGCCGTACCGGCGGCGCGGCGGTCGCCGTGAGCGCGAGGACGGGCGGTCGGCCCAGCCGTTGTACCGCCTGGGCCAGGCGCAGGTAGTCGGGCCGGAAATCATGGCCCCACGAGGACACGCACTGCGCCTCGTCCACCACGAACAGGGCCGGGTGCGCCTCGGTCAGCCGCTGTACGACCTCGTCCTTGGCCAGTTGTTCCGGGGACAGGTAGACATAGCGCACCGACCCCTCGCCCACCGCCGCCCAGACGTCCTCGGTCTCGGCGGCGCCGAGGTCGGAGTTCACGGCGACGGCGCCCGGGCCGCGGTCGCCGCCGGGCAGTCCGGCGATCTGGTCCCGCTGCAGCGCCAGCAGCGGTGACACGACGACGACCGGCCCGGACAGCAGCAGGCCGGGAACCTGGTACACGGCGGACTTGCCCGATCCGGTGGGCATGACGACGAGGCAGTCCCGCCCCTCCAGCACCCACTCCATGGCGGTGAGCTGCTCGGGACGCAGCTCCTTCCAGCCGAACACCTCGGCGGCCGTCTCGCGCAGCCGCCCGCCCCGTCGTCCGCGGGACGGTGTTCCTTCCCCGGTCATCGCACACTCCTCGCTCCGTGGCAGGGCTGTCCTGCCCGCCCCGGGCCGGCGGCCACGCGCGTAGGCGTGCGGCGCCGTACCCGGACCTTCCGCGAGTACCCCGCGGCCGGCCCTGACGCGCGGGTGCCCGGGAGCCCCGGCCGGACGCACGTCCCCTCACGGTCAGGTGGTCAGGTGCCGTTGCAACCAGTCGGCGGCGGCACGGCGGAAGAGCCGGCGGTTGTCGGCACGGAGGAACTCGTGTCCCTCGTCGAGCAGGGTGAGCAGTTCGGCAGTCACCCCGCGTTCGCGCGCCGCCCGTACGAACTGCTCCGACTCCCCCGGCGGCACATTGGTGTCGTGCTCCCCGTGCACGGCGAGCACCGGTGCCCGCAGCGCGTCGATGCGGCTCATCGGCGACAGCGCCCTCAGCAGTTCACGGTCGCGTTCGGGGTGACCGTACTTGTGGGCCGCCGACTGGGCGATCCAGGGTTCGGTGCCCTCGAAGAACGTCGCGAGGTCCGACATGCCGCACACCGCGATTCCGGTACGGAAGAGGTCCGGGTGCCAGACCAGGGAGGCGAACGTGAGGTAGCCGCCGTACGAGCGGCCCATCACCGCCAGCCGGGCCGGATCGGCCGGGCCGGCCAGCACCGCGTGGGCGGCACAGTCCGCCACGTCGTCGATCGCGGCGAACCGTCCCCGCCCCAGGTCCGCGTCGACGAACGACCTGCCGTATCCGGAGGACCCGCGGACGTCGGGGGCGAAGACGTCCAGTCCGCGCCCGAGGATCTCGTGGTACAGCGGGTTGAGGACGGGGCGTTCCTGGTCTTCGGGGCCGCCGTGCAGATGGATGACGCAGGGCGCCGGTTCGCCGGGGCCGCGGCCCGGCGCGCGGTAGTACCAGCCGTTCAGCGGCAGGCCGTCCCGGGCGGTGGGACGCAGGAGGACCGGTCGCACGGGCGGACGGCCCGGGGGAACCGCGTCCTCGTCGCGGGACGACCACAGGGTGCGCACCGGGGTCGCGCCGTCGGGCAACCACCAGATGCCGGGGCGACGGCGGGACCCGGACAGAGCCAGCAGCAGCCGGGGGCCGGCTCCCGCGATGCGGGTGACCACCTCGTGCGGCAGGGACACGGACCGGGACGGGCCCGTGTCCGCCCCGGACCGAGCGGACGCGTCCCGGTCCCGTTCGAGCCGAGCGGACGAGTCCCTGTTCTGTTCGGACCGAGCGGACGCGTCCCCATCCCGATCGAGCCGAGCGGACGAGTCCCTGTTCTGTTCGGACCGAGCGGACGCGTCGTGGTCCCGCCTGGGCCGATCGGACGAGTCCCGGTACCGTTCGAGCCGGCCGGACCCGTCCCGGTCCCGTTCGAGCGGACCGGACGCACCGGTGTCTGCCGTCGGCCGGCCGGAGGCACCGACGCCTGCCCCCGTGCCGCGGGACACGCCGATCCCTGCCCCGGGACCACCGGACACGCCTGCGTCTGCCCCGGGACCACCGGACACGCCGACCCGTGCCCCCGGACCACCGGACACGCCTGCGTCTGTCCCCGGCCGGCCGGACGCGCTCGTGTCCAGGACCTCCACCTCGCTCACGCCCCGGACGTTCCAGGCGAGCACGGCGGAACCGCCGTCCCGGGCGCACCGCAGCAGTTCCAGGTCGCTGCCCTCACGCGAGGCGCCGACCGACCAGCCGCACGGACGCCCATCCGGGTCGAGCGCCGCGGCCAGGAGCACCGCGAACTCCCGGTGGGCGTTGCTGCGCAGCCAGAGGGTGTCGGCGCGGGGTGAGAAGCCGCCGATCCACGGGTCGCCGTCGGCCACCGGCATCACACAGGTCGTCTCGTGGTCGGCGGTGCGCAGGACGACGGCCTCACGCCGGCCGCGGGGTCCCCGGCGGAGCAGCGCGAGGGCTCCGTCCCGGCTGAGGTCGCACACGCGGAGTGTCGCCGCGTCCTTCTCCACGGCGAGCAGGGCGGGGGCGGTGACACCGTCGGGGTCGATCAGGTACGCCGACAGCCCGTCGCCGAATCCGGCTGCCGGGGCGGTCCTGCCGCCCGGTGCGCCGATCACCGTCGTCTCCACGGTGAGCAGGGGTGACGGCAGTCCGGGTCCGGCGTCCGTACGGGGTGCCGGGCCGAGGAGCTGCGTGTCGCCCGTCCGGGCCTGCCACGGGGCCGGCAGCAGACCGTCGGCCGGGGCGGGGCCGGACGAACCGGCCTCCGCCGTGGCGTCCGGGGCGGGTACGGCGGTGGGGACCGCGACGGTCACCGCGACCGCCGACCCGTCGTGCGCCCAGCAGCCCAGGTGGGCGGAGCTGCCCGGCTCGGCTCCGGCGAGGATGTGCCGGTCGCTGCCGTCGGGGCGGACACACAGCACCCGGGTGTGCTCACCGCCGCCGGGGGCCGTGGTGTACGCGATCCAGCGGCCGTCGGGCGACCAGGACACCTCCGTCACGGGGTCCGGTCCGTCGTCGAGCAGGTGCACGGCCTCGCCGTCGACGGGACCCGTCCAGAGCTGAGGCACACCGCCTCGGTCGCAGATGAAGGCGACCTGGGTGCCGGACGGGTCCGCCGACGGGTACCAGCAGCCGTGCGCGATGAGCCGCGTCGTCGCCTCGCGGGGTCCGGAGGCGTTCGGCAGCGGGACGCGGGCGGGTGCGGCGAAGGCGGCGGTAAGGCCGTCCGGGGCCGGCGGGGGTGGGTGTGCGGTCCGCCGCAGGTGGGCGGTGGACGGCCGCTCGGCACCGGCCGTGCCGGCGTCGGGCGGCCGTACCGCGAGGGACTCACCGGTCAGATTCCGTGCGTCTGCAGCCATATCTCCAGCAAAGCCACTTGCCACAGTGCGTTCGCTCCGCGCTTGGTGCGGTGTCGGTCGGGGGCCGCCAGGAGTTCGGCGACGTAGGAGTCCTGGAAGAGTCCGCGCCGCTTCGCCTCGGGGGCGCCCAGTGCCTCACGCACCCTGTCCAGGACGGGCCCGGCCATGTGGGTGATCGCCGGGACCGGGAAATAGCCCTTGGGGCGGTCGACCACCTCGCGGGGCAGCAGTTTGCGGCCGGCCTCCTTCAGGACGCCCTTTCCGTCGTCGGCCAGCTTCAGTTCCGGCGGACACGCGGCCGCCAGCTCGACGAGTTCGTGGTCCAGGAACGGCACGCGGGCCTCCAGGCCCCAGTCCATCGTCATGTTGTCGACCCGCTTGACCGGGTCGTCCACCAGCATGACATGGGTGTCGAGGCGCAGGGCGGCATCGAGTGCCGTCTCGGCCCCCGGCACCGCCATGTGCTCCCGGACGAACCGGCCGGAGACGTCGTCCTGCGGCAGCATGTCCGGTTGCAGCATCGCGGCGAGGTCGGCGTGCGGCCGGTCGAAGTAGGTCTCGGCGTACCGGTCCGGCTCGTCCTCGCGGGCCGCGGCGGCCAGTTCCGGGTACCAGCGGTAACCGGCGAAGACCTCGTCGGCGCCCTGCCCGCTCTGGACCACCTTGACGTTCTTGGACACCTCCTCGGACAGCAGGTGGAAGGCGACCACGTCGTGGCTCATCATGGGCTCGCTCATCGCGGCGACCGCCGCGTCCAGGGCCGTCGACACGCGCCGCGAGGGAACCACCAGTTGATGGTGGTCGGTGGCGAACTCCCTGGCCACCAGGTCGGAGTAGCGGAACTCGTCGCCCTCGTCACCGGCCTCCGCCTCGAAGCCCACGCTGAACGTCGCCAGGTCGCGCTGTCCCTCGTCGGCCAGCAGGGCCACGATCAGGCTGGAATCCAGCCCTCCGGACAGCAGGACGCCGACCGGCACGTCGGCGACCATCCGTCGTCGTACGGCGGTGCGCAGCGCCTCCAGCACCGCGTCCCGCCACTCCGCGGCGCCCATGCCGGCGTGCTCGGGGCGGCGCGTGTACGACGGCTGCCAGTAGCAGTGTTCCTGGTGGGTGCCGTCCGGCTCGACGACCCGCACGGTGGCCGGGGGAAGCTTGCGCACCCCTGTCAGCACGGTCCGGGGTGCGGCCACGGTCGCGTGCCAGCTGAGGTACTGGTGCACGGCGGCCGGGTCCAGCGAGGTGTCGACGTCGCCGGCCGCGAGCAGCGCGGGCAGCGAGGAGGCGAAGCGCAGCCGCCCGGGCGTCTGTGCCAGGTACAGGGGCTTGATGCCGAGCCGGTCGCGGCCCAGGACCAGACGGCCGGTCCGGTGCTCGACGAGGGCGAAGGCGAACATGCCGTGGAAGCGGTCGACACAGGCGGTGCCCCACTGCCGGTACGCCGCGAGGACCACCTCGGTGTCGGAGGTGGACCGGAACCGGTGGCCCAGGGCCGTCAGCTCCGTGCGCAGTTCCTTGTAGTTGTAGATGCACCCGTTGAAGACACCGGTGATCTCCTGCTCGGTGTCGGTCAGAGGCTGGGCCGCGCGCTCGGAGAGGTCGATGATCTTCAGACGGCGGTGCCCCAGCGCGACGGCGTTCCGTGACCAGATCCCCGCGCCGTCGGGCCCGCGGGCGGCGAGCCGGTCGTTCATGCGCTCGACGGCCGCGAGGTCGGGCCGCGTGCCGTCGAAACGCATCTCTCCGCTCAGGCCGCACATCCGCAACCACCTCCCTGCCGCGCGTAGGGGGCGCGCGAGGTGCGCGGCGGTGAGGTGTGCGGCGGGCCGCCCACCGGTATGTGGCCGGAACTGATGGACACGGCGGTTCTTCTCCTTCGTGACGCGGGTATGGAACGTGGTTGCGGGCAGGGGGCCGGGGCCCGGGGTCGTGCCTAACGCCTCAACGGCCGGCGCCGGAGGGGTGGGCGACGGGGCGCGCGGGGGAGGCGACGTGCCGGGCGGGGGCGGGGGGCCGCCGGCGCGGCTGGTCGTCGCCGCGGGTCTCCGCGATCGCGAGGTCGGTGCAGGCGAGCAGGTCGTCCGCTTCGGCGGCGCGGCGCATGCGGTGGGCGGCGCTGCCGGTGGCGAGCGCCCGCTCCGCGAGGTTCCGGACCGGGTCCCAGTCACCGGCCGCCTCGAGCGCCGGGCGTACCCGTGCGAGCAGGCCGCGGACGACATCGGCCGCCGGAGCCTCGTGCCCGGTCGCGGGATCGACCAGGACCCCTTCCAGACCCGACCGCGCGGCCCGCCAGGCGGCGGCGCGCAGCCACTCGTGCCGACCTCGGCAGGCGGGCCCGTCCGTCGTCTCCAGCCGCTCGCGGGCCTCGGTCACCAGCGCCCTGTAGAGCCCGGCGATCAGGACGACCGTCTCCGCCCGGGGGGAGGCGTCGCAGATGCGCAGTTCGAGGGTCTTCTGGTGGGCGGACGGCCGGATGTCGTGGTAGATCATCCCCGCGTCGCTGATGACACCGGAGTCGATCAGGCTCTGCACGGCCGCGTCGTAGTCGGCGGCGTCGGCGTAGCACCCCGGCGGGCCCGCGGTGGGCCAGCGCTGCCACACCATGGTCCGCCAGCTGGCATAGCCGGTGTCGGCACCCAGCCAGAAGGGGGAACTGGCGGACAGGGCCAGCAGGACGTGCAGCCACGGGGACACCTCGCACATGAGGCGCACGGCCAGGTCGCGGTCGGGCACGTCGACGTGGACGTGAGTGCCGCAGATCAGCTGCTCGTCGGCGATCATGCGGTATTCGTCGACCATGTGGCGGTAGCGGCTCCCGTCGGTCGGGCGGGTGTCCTGCGTGCGGGCCAGCGGCACGGTGCCGGCGGCCACCACTGCCAGTCCGTGGGCGCTCGCCGCGGCGTCGAGCCGGCGTCTGGCCCGGACGACATCGTCGTACAGGCCGGCGAGGGACTCGTGCACACCGCTGTTCGACTCGACGGTCGCCTGCTGCAACTCGGTCGTGAAGGCGCCTTGGGGGAGCTTTTCCAGCATGGTGTCCGCTCGCGGCGCGAGCAGGCCCGTCTCCACCTCGACGATGTGGAATTCCTCTTCCACTCCGATGCGAACGGTCACGGCACTCCTAAGGTGACGGGCGAACGCTGACTGCCTCACCCGGGGAAATCGACCCGCTCCGCCGGTAACCGGGGGCGGGGCTGTGCACCTCCGACTTCCCGCCAGGCTCATTAATAAGCAGGGATGCTCCTTGGAGGGTGCGACCTCACACATGAGCGAACTGTCGTTCACCGTGAGTGACCGACGTCGCCCGCCGACCGCCTCCCGGCGGTCGGCGGCACCGGGTCTCGTCACGCCCGGAAGTGGCCCGGGGGCGACCAGGACGGGGCAGGTCAGGTCAGGTCAGGTCAAGGCGGCCCGCCCCGTGGCCTTCCTAGTCCCACCAATCGCTGCCGCCGTGCCAACGTCGGACCCACTCCTCGAAGCCCCATGCCTGGTCGCCTCGCGCCGGGACGGCTCCGACGTCGGCGACCATCCACACCTCGCCGCGGCGTGGGCCGGTGGTCAGCAGGAGCCAGAAGGACTGCCCGTCCTCGGACCCAAGAACGATGGACCCTCTGGTGAACACGGCGCCGATCCCTGGGTCTTCGGGGTCGACATCCTCGTCGTCCTCCCACAGCCAGGCCTCCTCCAGAGGAAAAGGCTCCCCTGGCTGCCGCGGACCGAGGTCGGGCCACGACTCGGGCAGCCAGCCGAGCGGCTGGAGACCGCCGTCGCCGGCGGGACCGATGCTGGAGCCGTTGCTGATCTCCGCGACGAAGGTGCGGTACGGCTCCGGGAGGGCCACCCGGTTCTCCCGCTCCCACTCCGCGACGGCCGCCTGTCCGAGGGGAGGCTCGCGCCATTCCGGCGGAAATGCGGAGCGCAGCAAGTCGAGGGTGGCATCGGTGGGGCGATCATCACATGTGTCGGTCACGGCAGCATGCTGGCAGAGGGCGCTGACAGCGCCTGCCTCGCGGCCGTTCGCGCCGGTGCTGCCCTGCCCGCGGTCACCCGGCGAGCTCCCCCGGTCATCAGGCGAGGTCGTTGGCCGTCGGCCCGGGCACGAGTCGAATGACCCGCGCCCTGCCCCGCGCCGCGACCTGGCGAAGCCCGCCGCGAGACGCAGCGGGCTTCGTCCGACGGGCTACTCTCGCGACTTCTCTCCCGAAGCTCTTCTCTCGCAGCTCGCTCAGCTCGTGGTGAGCAGGCCTTCGCGCAGGCGTGCCAGGCAGCGCGTGAGCAGACGGGAGACGTGCATCTGGGACACGCCGAGGCGTTCGCCGATCTGGGCCTGGGTGAGTTCCTCCACGAACCGCATGTGGATGATCTGCCGGTCCCTCTCGTCGAGTCCCGCGATCAGCGGGGCCAGGGAATGGAAGTCCTCCACCAGCTCCAGGGCGCCGTCCTCCACGCCGATGAAGTCCTGCAGGGCGCTCTCGCCGTCATCGCCGGCGTTGATCGCGGCGTCCAGGGAGGAGGAGTTGTAGCCGTTGGCGGCCACGCGCGCTTCGATCACCTCGTCCTCGGACAGGCTCATCAGCTCCGACAGCTCCTTCACCGTGGGCGTGCGGCCCAGCCGGCTGCGGAGCTCTTCGGTGGCACGGGCCAGTTGGACCCGGGCTTCCTGCAGGCGGCGCGGCACGTGGACGGCCCACGTGGTGTCGCGGAAGAAACGCTTGATCTCGCCGACGATGTAGGGGATGGCGAAGGAGGTGAACTCCACCTCGCGCGACAGCTCGAACCGGTCGATGGCCTTGATCAGGCCGATCATGCCGACCTGGACGATGTCCTCCATCTCCTCCGGACCACGGCTGCGGAACCGGCCGGCCGCGTAGCGGACCAGGGACATGTTCATCTCGATCAGCGTGTTCCGCGCGCACTGGTACTCGGGTGTGCCCTCCTCCAGTACCGCAAGACGGTCGAAGAACAGACGCGTCAGCTGCCGGGCGTCCTTCGGCGCCACCTGGGAGGGGTCGGCGACCTCCGATGGGCCGGCCATGATCGTGTCCGTCTTCGCCGCAGCCACTGTCGCCATGATGCTTCCCTCCCCTATCACTGCACGCCACCGGCGTGCCTCAGGCTGACGATCGCGCGTCTACCCCGGCATTCGGAGGTCATGCACACGAGGGGCAACATGCACGTCGCCTGTCCGACGAACGTGCCCGGGCTCGTCACTGTCCCGGCACCGTTCACCCCGGCGCCAGGAGTGTACGAGGCACGCGCGGGGGTAGGCACCCCAACCGGAACAGATGCTTCCGGAAACGCTGTACGGCCTGTGCCGCAGGTTGACCGCGCAGGTTGACCGCGCAGGTTGACCGCGCAGGCGGGCCGAGCAAGAAGGAGACGAGCATGAAGGTGACGCGATGGGTCGCGAGCGCGGGCGTGTGTGCCGCGATCGCCGGAGGCGTGGTACTGGGCGGCGGCACCTCGGCGATCGCGGCTGCTCCCGGAGCGGGCGACCATCACGGGGCTGTCAGCGCAACGGTCGGCGCCGGTGACCACGGCGGTGCCCGACAGCCCACGGATCCGTGGATCGCCGACCAGCTGGCAGCCTTCTACCCCTCGGCCGCCCACCGGCTGGCCGTGTTCGACCCCTGGGTCAAGGATCAGCTGGCCCTGCTGCATCCCGGCCGGTGAGCCGCGGGCGCACCCAGGAGGTCGTCCCCGCCCCTGGCGAGGCGACGGCCGACGGCGCGGACGGCGCGGACGGCGCCCGTACCCCACCGCCCGGCCTGGCCGTGAAGGAAGCGTCGCCGCCGTTCGGAGATGGCCCGGGTGATTTTTTGGGGGATTGCGGACGTAAGAGAGACGGGTGATACGGCCGTTCCCCACACAGGCCGCCGTGATGCCGTCGATCTCGCCATCGGGCCGGAAGAGGAGCCCGGGGCGGCCGTTGACCATGGTGGGGTCGACAGCGATGACGGCGTCCGTCTTGCCGAGGCCGCAGGCCGGCCAGGAAGCGGATCACCTTTCGGCGCCGATGACCGGCCGCAGCGCGGCGTGCTGGTGCACCGCCGTCATTGAGGACGACGAGGTCGGGCGCGAGCGCGTCGAGCAGCCCTTGGAGGTCCCTGCAGCGCTCGCCGGAACGACTCCAGCACGGCCCGGCTCTCGCTCACCGGGACCACGGAGCGGGGACGCCGGGCGTGGATGTACCGACGGGCCCGATGCGCGATCCGCCGTACCGCGGCAGCCCTCTTGTCGACCGCGGCGGCGATGTCGTCGTAACCGAAGTCGGAGACCTCGCGCCACACGAAGACGGCGCGCCCGGTCGGTGACAGCGTCTCCAGGACGAGCATGAACGCCATCCACACGCTCTCGGCGAGTTCGACGTCCTCGGCCACGTCCGGCGAAGGTCAGCGGGGGCTCCGGCAGCCACGGGCCACGCTGAGACGACCACGCATGGCCAGTGCCCACCGCGAAGGAGCGCGCCGGCCCAGGGCGGTGGACTGGCCGAAGTACCCCACGTCGATGACCGCGGGTCGCCCGCCGGCGATGTGTGCCAGCACGGTGTCGGCGGCCCGTCTCCGAGCGGACGCGCGGTCCGGCAAGCCGTCCGCAGCGGCCTGTCCGACGGCGCCGCCGCATCCCCGGCCGCGACGACGCGCGCGTCGTCCGCGCTCATCAGGGTCTCGTCGGTGAGCAGCCGGCCGGAGGCGTCCGTGGTCAGCCCGCTGCGGGCGGCCGGACCGGTACGCCAACCCGGCGGTCCCGATGTCACGGGGCTGGGCAGCGAGTTGTCGCCACTGAGGCGGACGGCATCATGAGTCACCGCCGTGACCTTCGCGTCGGGTCCTGCGAGCACGGTCACGCGGGCTTGGTCGGACGCCCGGCCGCCGCACGCCGAACTCGCGGGTGCAGGTACCGGCCGAGCGCGCCGCCGCACACCAAGGGTCGGCCGGCGGCCCCGCTCCGCCAGTTGGGCGGCGACCTCGACGCCGGTCGATCCGTCGCCCACCACCGTGACGGGCGCCCACCCCGGGCGCGGCCCCGACGGCTTCCCTCGGTCTCCGCGCTTCCTCCGGATTTGCGACCGGGTAGGCGGACTCGGTCGCCCCGACCGTCCCACCGCTCGTCTGCGCCGCGCGCCGCCCGCAGGCGTCGATGCGGCTCACGGTGTCGTCGACAGCGGAAGACGCAGCTCTCCGTCACCGAGAGCAGAGCGGAAGTAGCGGCGCCAACTTAAGTAAAGACGAAAGGAAAGTAGCTCCAACCGCTTGACCCCGCCCTCACCGCCGGGCATGGTTCCCAGGAGCGCCCGCTCTCCCCACCGCGTCAACCCCCGGCACGCAACGGCAACGCCTCCCCTCGGCCCGGGGCCGGACCGCCACGCCCCGGCTCGCCGCCCGAGGGAGCTCGCAACTCCCGTACTACGCGCACGTGCTCGGCCTGCTCCCTCGGAGTGTGGCCGACGCACCCCCACACCGCCGCCGACCGGTCGAGGCGGGACCGAGGAGTACGGCCCCTCCAGCGTCACGTCCCGCCCCGGCGACCCGACCCGTCAGGAGCGCCCGTTGTCCAGACCGGCTGCCACCACCCCTCTCCCCCGCCCCGCGGCCACCGACTCTCTCCCCCGCCGCGTCACCGCCGGCCCCCTCCGCCGCCGCGCCGCCATACCTTTCATCGCCCTCGGCGCCCTCCTCGCGTCCTCGTTCACCGTCGCGCTCGCCCCACGCGCGCAAGCCGCCGACACCCTCCTGTCCCAGGGCAGGCCCGCCACCGCCTCCTCGCAGGAGGGCGACGGTTACGCGGCGGCCGCCGCCGTGGACGGCAACGTCACCGGAACCCGGTGGGCCAGCCAGTGGAGCGACCAGCAGTGGCTCCAGGTCGACCTGGGCCAGGTGTCGAACCTCAGCCGCGTGGTCCTGACCTGGGAGTCGGCCTACGGCAAGGACTACGAGATCCAGGCGTCCGACAACGGCAGCGACTGGCACACCGTGACGAAGGTGACCGGCGGCGACGGCGACACCGACGACCTCACCGTCTCGGGGACCGGCCGCTACGTCCGGATGCAGGGCCTGGCCCGGTCCGGCGGATACGGGTACTCCCTGTGGGAGTTCCAGGTCTACGGATCCACCGGCGGCAGCACTCCGCCGCCCGCCTCGGGCGCCGTGAAGGTCGAGGGCGGTCAGGGCAACTGGCGGCTGACCGTGGGCGGTCAGCCGTACACCGTCAAGGGAGTCACCTGGGGCCCGGCGGTCTCCGACGCGCCCCGGTACCTGCCGGACGTCAGGGCCATGGGCGCCAACACGATCCGTACCTGGGGCACCGACGGCTCCAGCAAGGCACTGCTGGACGCCGCCGCGTCCAACGGGATCCGCGTGATCAACGGCTTCTGGCTCCAGCCCGGTGGCGGACCGGGCGCCGGGGGCTGTGTCGACTACGTGACCGACAGCACCTACAAGAACACCATGCTCACCGAGAGCGCCAAGTGGGTGGACACCTACAAGAGCCATCCGGCGACGCTGATGTGGAACGTCGGCAACGAGTCGGTCCTCGGACTGCAGAACTGCTACAGCGGAGCGGACCTGGAGGCGCAGCGCAACGCCTACACCCGCTTCGTCAACGACGTCGCGAGGAGGATCCACGGCATCGACCCCGACCACCCCGTCACCTCCACCGACGCGTGGACCGGCGCCTGGCCGTACTACAAGCGCAACGCCCCCGATCTCGACCTGTACGCGATGAACTCGTACAGCAACGTGTGCAAGGTCCGTCAGGACTGGATCGACGGGGGCTACACCAAGCCGTACATCATCACCGAGACCGGACCGGCCGGCGAGTGGGAGGTGCCCGACGACGCCAACGGCGTTCCCGACGAACCGACCGACGTACAGAAGGCGGACGGGTACACCAGGGCCTGGAACTGCGTCACCGGCCACCCGGGGGTGGCCCTGGGCGCCACCTTGTTCCACTACGGCACCGAACACGACTTCGGCGGCGTCTGGTTCAACCTCGTGCCCGACGGGCTGAAGCGGCTGTCGTACTACGCCGTCAAGAAGGCGTACACCGGCTCGACGTCCGGGGGGAACACGCCCCCGGTCATCACCGGCATGACCGTGTCCCCGGCCTCCTCCGCACCGGCCGGCGGCGAGTTCACCGTGCACGCCGACGTCCGTGACCCGGACGGTGACGCGGTCACGTACAAGGTGTTCCTCAGCGGCAACTACGCCAACGGCGACAAGCGGCTCGTCGAGGCCCAGTGGCGCTCGACCGGGAACGGGACCTTCACCGTCACCGCGCCCCGGAAACTCGGTGTGTGGAAGGTCTACGTACAGGCCGAGGACGGGCACGGCAACGCCGGCATCGAGACCGAGTCCGTCAAGGTCGTCGCCCCGCCGGTGAACGGGACCGACCTCGCGCTCAACCGGCCCGCCACCGCCTCCTCCTTCCAGCAGTCCTACGGCGACTGCCCCTGCACCCCGGCGCTCGCCGTCGACGGCCGTGCCGACACCCGCTGGGCCAGCGACTGGAGCGACCCGCAGTGGTTCCAGGTCGACCTCGGCTCCACCAAGGCCCTGCGCAGACTGCAGCTCGTCTGGGACCCCGCCTACGCCAAGTCCTACGAGGTGCAGGTGTCCGACGACGCGAACATCTGGCGCCCGGTGTACTCCACGACCGCCGGCGACGGTGACGTCGACACCCTCGACGTCTCCGCCACCGGCCGCTATGTGCGCCTCCAGCTGACGGCACGCGGCACGGGCTGGGGCTACTCCCTCCACGAACTGGGGATCTACAGCTGACGGCCGTGCCCCGGGCGACGATGCCGACGGGGCCCTCCGCGGCGCCTCTCGTCACCGCCGCACGGCACCGCACCGCACCGCACCGCACCGCACCGCACCGCACCGCACCAGCCGCGTAACGCGCACCGCGTGCACGCGGGCCCTCTTCCCACCCCACGGGCAGGAGACTCCCATGAGATCGAGTCCGCGACGACTCCCCGCACTCCTCCTCGGCACCGCCCTCCTCTCCGGCGCCCTCGGCGTCGGCACCCTCGCCTCCGCCGCCGCCGACAGCCGCGAGGTCCCAGCCGCTGCGATCGCGCACACCGGACACACGGGGCACGCGACGGCCGTGTCCGCCCAGGCGTCCGGCGACGACCCGGACGGCGACGGTTACATACCGGCCGTGCCGCAGGTGACCGGTGTGACACCGTCCACGAACACTCCGCCACCGCGCTACTTCCACGAGTTCCAGGCCAACTGCTCGGTCACGCACACCGCCGCGGACGACCCGATCGTCTACCCCGGCCGGCCCGGCCAGTCCCACGACCACACCTTCATGGGCAACACCTCGACCGACGCGGGCAGTACCACGGCCTCCCTCTACGGCGGCGCCACCACCTGCAAGGCGCCCGCCGACGCCTCGGGATACTGGATGCCCTCGCTGTACAAGGGCGACCGGAAGGTCCTGCCGGTCGGCCCCCAGACGATCTACTACAAGGCCGGCGTCACCGACTACACCAGTGTGCGGCCCTTCCCCAAGGGTCTGCGGTTCGTGGTGGGCGATCCGATGCAGAGCGCCGACCAGTTCCGCCACCACCGCGGTTTCGTCGAGGGCTGGGAGTGCGGCGACAGCTACTTCAACACCGACATCCCCACGAGCTGCCCGGACCGGGCCGACGTGCAACTGAACATCCGTTTCCAGGCGCCCAGTTGCTGGGACGGCAAGTACCTCGACACGCCGGACCACAAGAGCCACATGGCCTACCCGGTCGTCAAGCCCGGAACCAACGACAACATGTGCCCCGCCGACCATCCGGTCGCGCTGCCGATGATCGAGTTCAAGATGGCCTTCCCGGTCAACGGCGACATGTCCCAGGTACACCTGGCGAGCGGGCGCGGCTACTCCTTCCACTACGACTTCTTCAACGCCTGGGAGGAACGCACACTCAAGGCCGTGGTCGACCACTGCATCGTGGGCGGTCTCCAGTGCGACGCCCGCGGTTACGACCAGACGCACCCGGAAGCGGGGGCGGCCCTGAACACGGACTACCGGCTGCCCTGACCGCCGCTCCCGCCCCTCGGCCCGGCCGGTACACGTCCAGTGGCCCGGCCGGTCCTGATGTCCTGGGGCCGGCCGGTCCTGGTGTCCTGGGGCCGGCCGGTCCTGGTGTCCTGGGGGCCGGTCCCCGTCGTGACGGTTGGTGCGGAGCGGCCGACGCTCCGTGGTTCCCTCCCCGGCCGGGTGCCGTATGTGGACGTGACGGGCGGGACCTGCGGTGTTCCGGTGCGGAGCCGGAGTAGCGGTCGGGACCTGAGAGACTGGACGGATGGACATCATCCGCAGGAACAACGTCACCGTGACCGGCAACCCCCAGGGACGCACGGTAGTGCTTGCCCACGGGTTCGGCTGTGACCAGAACATGTGGCGGTTGACGCTCCCTGCGCTGGTCCGGGACTACCGGGTCGTGCTGTTCGACTACGTCGGCTCGGGCCGCTCCGACGCGTCCGCCTTCTCGGAGGACCGGTACTCCTCCCTGGACGGTTACGCCGCCGATGTGGTCGAGGTGTGTGAAGCGCTTGACCTGCGCGACGCCGTGTTCGTGGGGCATTCGGTCAGCGCGATGATCGGCGTGCTGGCCGCCGACCGGGCACCGGAGCGGATCGGCGCGTTGGTGATGGTGGCGCCGTCTCCGCGGTACGTCGACTGCGACGGCTACCGGGGCGGCTTCAGCGCCGAGGACATCGACGAGCTGCTCGAGTCGCTGGAGGCGAACTATCTCGGCTGGTCGGCGGCGATGGCGCCGGTGATCATGGGAAATGCCGACCGGCCCGAACTCGGCGAGGAACTCAAGAACAGCTTCTGCGCCACCGACCCGGACATGGCGCGTGTCTTCGCGCGGACCACCTTCCTGTCGGACTCGCGGGACGACCTGAAGACCGTGGGGGTCCCGACGCTGGTGCTGGAATGCACGCAGGACGTCATCGCTCCGCGAGAGGTCGGCGCCTTCGTCCACCAGGCGGTCACCGGTTCGACGCTGGTCACCCTCGACGCCACCGGGCACTGCCCCCACCTGTCCGCGCCCGATGCCACCAATCTGGCGATCACAGAGTTCCTCGCGGCCCTGTGATGATGTGCCGGACCGAACAGCAGCCCGACCCGCCTGACGCCGACGACAAGACATCGGACGCCGCGTTCGCCACGCTGCTGGAGGACAGCGCCGAAGACCTCTACGAGTCCGCGCCGTGTGGTTACCTGTCCACGCTGATGGACGGCACGATCGCGAAGATCAACGCCACGCTGCTGGGCTGGCTCGGTCTGGATCGCAAGGCGGTGGTGGGCCGGATGCGGTTCGCCGACCTGCTGACCGTGGGCGGCAAGCTGTACCACGAGACGCATTTCGCGCCGATGCTGCGGATGCAGGGGGAGATCAGTGGCATCGCCCTGGAGATCAAGCAGACCGACGGCGGCCGCATACCGGTCCTGGTCTCCTCCGTGGTCAAGCACGGCAGCACGGGCGAGCCCCTGCTGATCCGCACCACCGTCTTCGACGCCCGGGACCGCCGGGCCTACGAAGTGGAGCTCCTGCGCCGCCGTCAGGTGGCCGAAGAGGCGCGCAGGCAGGCGGAGGCCGACCGGGCCCGGCTGCAGGACGCCCTGGCCGTGCTCCAGCAGTCGCTGCTGCCCGACACCCTCCCGCGGGTCCCGGGCGTGGATATGGCCGCCCACTACCACACCGCCTCCCCGGACCGGCTCGGCGGCGACTTCTACGACGTCTTCCCCGTCGGCGGCAAACGGTTCGCCTTCTTCCTCGGCGACGTGTGCGGCAAGGGCCCCCAGGCCGCCGCTCTCACCTCGCTGACGCGGTACACCCTGCGCGCCGCCGCCCTGCACGACCCCGACCCCGTCTCGGCCCTGACCACCTTGAACAGGGTGTTGCACGAGCGCTACGCCGGCAGCGGCGATCCGCGCTACTGCACCGCCGTCTTCGGCACGCTCGAACCGGACCCCGCGACCGGGCGGGTCACCGTCCAGCTCGCCTCGGGCGGCCACCCACCCGTGCTCGTCCTGCGCGCCGACGGCACGGCCGAGTACCTGCCCACCCCCGGCGGCCTCCTCGTCGGCATCCTGCCCGAGGCGCCCTTCACCACCGCCGGCACCGTCCTCGGCCGCGGCGACACCCTCCTGCTCTACACCGACGGCCTCACCGAAGCCCGGACCGGCAAGGACCGCACCAGCCTCTACGGAGACGAGGGTCTGCTCGCCTTCGCCACCGGTCACGCCGGAGAACCCCCGCACGCCGTCATCCAGGCCCTCACCGGGCTGTTGGACAGCTTCGGTGACGGTCTCGACGACGACACCGCCCTGCTCGCCCTCGGCGCCACCGCCGACGTCCCCGCCTGCCCGACGACGAGAACCCCCCAATGAGCCCATTGAAGATCACCACCCGAGACGCCATGACCGGTCCCGTTCTGGCGATCACCGGCGAACTGGACTACAGCAACGCCACCGAGCTACGCGATCGGGTCGCCGTCCTGCCCCTCCAGCCGGGCCAGCGCCTCGTCCTGGACCTGGCCGGCATGGAATTCTGCGACTCCAGCGGCATCACCGCTCTGATCGCCGCACACAACCACGCCCAAGGCGCCCAGGCCGACTTGGCACTCGCCGCGGTCCCGTCCCACACCCTGCGCGTGCTGCGCATCGTCGGCCTCGACCGGATCTTCCCCGTCTATCCCGACACCGACACCGCCACCCGCTCCTGATCACGACCTCCTGATCACGACGCCGGGCTTGTCCTGCGGGCGCCCGCGCTCACCGGCCCTCGATCCGCTGGACGTGCCCGTCCTCGTCACCGTCCTGGAGCAGGTGGGCCTTCTCCGGGAGGCGTCGGCGCAGGGTGGCGGCGAAGTCCTCGGCTCGATGCAGTTGCGCGCGCAGTCTCTCGACCTGCTCGGTGGCGGCTCGTTCGTATGCGCGCACCCTGTCCAGCAGCTCTCCGCGCACGCCGGCGTCGAGGCCGGTGCCGGCGTCGAGGCGGTCGGTGGCGTCCAGCAGGTCACGCATCTGTTCCAGCGTGAAGCCGAGTGGTTTCATGCGCCGGATCACCATCAGCCGGGCGACGTCGGCCTCGGTGTACAAGCGGAACCCGCCCTGCGAGCGAGCGGAGGGAATCACCAGCCCGGCCTCCTCGTAGTGCCGGATGGTCCGCAAGGACAGCTCCGTCCGCGCGGCGACCTCGCCGATCTGCATGTGCCTGCCGTCCACGCCCGTGCCCCCTGGCTCTTCTCGTCCCCGCGGGCTCCGCGCCCCGCGAAAGCCCCGCCCGCCTCTACCCTAACGTTAGGGTAGAGTTCGGTGGAGTGGAGGCGGCTCGGCCGCTCCCCTGCTGCCGTTCCGTCCGGGGCCGACGGCGCCCCCCGGCGAAGACCTGATCCTTGCGGGAGAGAAGCGTGCGCGAGCCCCTGAAGCCGATCGCCGCCGCCTGCCCGCCGTGAAGTTCCCCTTCCCGATGTGAGCCGCGCGGCCGCCCACCGGTCCGGCGGCCCGGCCCCGTCACCCTCGGCCTCTCGGTCTCCCGGCCCACCCTCGTGGCCGACCGCGGGACGCCGTCCCGGCCCCCCGCGCCTCCCCTCGCGCCCCGGCCCGCACCGGGGTGGGGCGCGCCCGACTACGACAGGTACGCAATCACCTTGTCCTCCACCGCAGTGACTCCCGTCGCGCTTCTTCATCGCCTCAGGCCCGACTGGCTGGGCGATGCGAGGGTCTGGCGCACCGAGGTCCTGGCCGGCCTCGTCGTCGCCCTCGCGCTCATCCCCGAGGCGATCTCCTTCTCGATCATCGCCGGCGTCGACCCGGCGATCGGGCTGTTCGCCTCGTTCACCATGGCCGTCACGATCTCCGTCGTAGGCGGACGCCCCGCCATGATCTCGGCGGCCACCGGAGCCGTCGCCCTCGTCATCGGTCCCCTGAACCGGGAACACGGGCTGGCCTACCTGGTCGCCACCGTCATCCTGGCCGGTCTGTTCCAGGTGATCCTCGGCGCGGTGGGTGTGGCCAGGCTCATGCGGTTCGTGCCCCGCTCGGTGATGACCGGTTTCGTCAACGCGCTCGCCATCATGATCTTCATGGCACAGGTCCCGGAGATGCACGACGTGCCCTGGGCGGTGTACCCCCTGATCGTCGCCGGCCTGGCGCTGATGGTGTTCTTCCCGAAGGTCACCAAGGTGGTCCCCGCCCCGCTGGTCTCCATCGTCGTCCTCACCGTGATCACGGTGGCGGCCGGCCTCGCGGTACCGACCGTGGGCGACAAGGGCGCCCTGCCGTCCTCCCCTCCCGTGCCGGGCCTGCCGGATGTGCCCTTCACCGTGGACACCCTCACCACCATCGCCCCCTACGCGCTGGCCATGGCGCTGGTCGGCCTGATGGAGTCCCTGATGACCGCGAGACTCGTCGACGACATCACCGACACCCACTCCTCGAAGACCCGCGAGTCCATCGGCCAGGGCATCGCCAACATCGTCACCGGCTTCTTCGGCGGTATGGGCGGCTGCGCCATGATCGGCCAGACGATGATCAACGTGAAGGTTTCCGGAGCCCGCACCCGCCTGTCGACGTTCCTGGCCGGCGCGTTCCTGATGGTGCTGTGCGTCGTCTTCGGTCCGGTCGTCTCCGACATCCCCATGGCCGCCCTGGTCGCCGTGATGGTGATGGTCGCCTTCGGCACCTTCGACTGGCACTCCGTCGCCCCGAAGACCCTCAAGCGGATGCCCACCGGCGAAATCGCCGTCATGGTCATCACCGTCATCGTCGTGGTCGTCACCTCCAACCTCGCCATCGGTGTCGTCGTCGGCAGCATCGCGGCCATGGTCGTCTTCGCCAAGCGCGTCGCCCACCTCGCCCGTGTCACCGCCGTCACCGACCCCGACGGGACCACGGTCGTCTACTCCGTGACCGGCGAGCTGTTCTTCGCCTCCTCCAACGACCTGGTCGGCCGGTTCGACTACGCCGGTGACCCCGACAGGGTCGTCATCGACCTCTCGGCCGCCCACGTCTGGGATGCCTCCTCGGTCGCCGCCCTGGACGCCATCGAGTCCAAGTACGCCCAGCGGGGCAAGGCCGTCGAGATCATCGGCCTCAACGACCCCAGCGCCGACCTGCACGGCAAACTCACCGGCGAGCTCACCGGCGGCAACTGACTCCCCGGGCTCTCGGCCCCCGGGGACGAGCGCCGTGTCCGTACCGGCCTGAGCGAGCCGGCCCGGGCCAAAAGACGGCGACGGTCTCCGCGAACCCGGATCGGCGGGGGGCCAGGACGCCTGGGGGACCTCAGGCGGGATACCCGCCTCGGACCGGGACACCACTCGGGGGGCTTTGGAGGTGCTGGAGATGCGAACCGGACGCCTGAGGCTTCTAGGGATGGCGACGTTCGCCTACGGGATGGCGACCGCGTACCGGCCAGGTCTGCTGGCCCGCCCGTGTGGGCTGGTGGACCCGCACGGACACGTCGGGCCGCACACGGCGATGATGGTGCGTCCACTGGCGTTGCGGGACGCCGCCACCGGACTGGCGATGGCCGTCGCCCCGCAGGGACCGGCCCTGACCACGGCAACCGTCGTCCGCATCGCGTCGGACGTGGCCGACGCCGCTCTCTTCGGCTCCGCGCTCCCGACCCGCACCCGTCGTGTCGGTGCGGCCGTCACCGCCCTGGGCTGGGCCGCGCTGACCGTCGCCGCCCTGCTCGGCGACCGCAACGCCGCGTGATCCCGGCTGCGGACAGCTCCCGAGCGCACCCCTAACCGACGGCGGCTATCGTCGGCCGTCGGATCCGGCCAGCACCCCGTACGTGGTCAGTCCGTAGAAGAGATGCGGCACCACGTCGGACGCCCAGTCCTTCGCCGACCAGCTCTTCGGATCACTCACGCCCAGTCGTGCCATCGGAAGGTCGGTCGCCACCATGGCCAGGGCGCCGGTGACCATCCCGCCCAACCACCAGGGCGGCCGAACGCCCGCACCGCGCGTGAGGGAGACGGCCATGCCGATGCCGCAGCCCACGGCTATGCCGGACAGCGCACCCAGTCCCGACAAGCGGTTGTCCCGGACCTCACCCGCGCCGGGAACCGGATGCCCGGCGTCCCGAGCGATCTTGTCGACGGTCCGGGCCGGGGTCTGGCTCGACGGCCGGCCCCGCAGCGCCATGTCGGCGTAGGTCACGGCGTTCAGTACCGTCGTCCCGACGGCACCAGCGGCGCCACCGCGCACAATGCTCTCCATCATGCTCGACCGAGTCCCCCCCGGCCTCCGGCCGAATCGCACGACCGCCCCGTGTGCGGGCCCGAGGCAGCGCGGAACCGAGGCAAGGGGCTGCTCGGCGCCCCCACCGTTCCACCGGATGCCGGCCCGCCTGCCGCGTGCTCCACGTGCGAGGTCATCGCGGCGAGGCGGCCGGGGAGTCGGACGCCATGTCGCTCCGGAGCGCCTCTCTCACGGCGTCGCGTCGGTGGCCGCGTCCTGCCGCGGGTCGGGCAGGGGCAGCAGGACGCGGAAGGTGCAGCCCTGGCCGGGCGCGGTGTCGAGGGTGATGCGGCCGGCGTGGGCGGTGACGAGGGCGTGGGCGATGGCGAGGCCGAGGCCGGAGCCGCCGGTGGCGCGGGTGCGGGAGTCGTCGGTGCGGTAGAAGCGGTCGAAGACGTGGTCACGTTCGGTGGCGGTGAGGCCGGGCCCCTGGTCGGCGACCTCCAGGACGGCGTGGCGGCCGACGGCGCCGACGCCGATGCGGATGGGAGTGCCGGGAGGGGTGTGGGTGACGGCGTTGCCGATGAGGTTGGTCACGACCTGTCGGAGTCGGGCCTCGTCGGCGTGGGCGGGGGCGGTGGCGGGCTTTCCGCCGCCGGGTCCGGTCAGGGTCACGGGGCGCGTGGCGTCCAGGGCGTGTACGTCGTGGAGGGCGTCGGCGGCGAGGGTGCGCAGGTCCATGGGGGCGAGGTCGAGGGCGAAGGCGGGTTCCCGGGCGCTCCGCGTGCCACCGGTGCCCGCGCCCTCGGTGTCCTCGGTGTCCTCGTCGAGGCGGGCGAGGAGGAACATCTCCTCGACGAGCCGGGTGAGGCGTTCGGATTCCTCTGCGATGCGGGTCATCGTCTGATCGACGTCCTCGCGGGTGGGCATGGCACCCATGCGGTACAGGTCGGTGTAGCCCTTGATGCCGACGAGCGGTGTCCGCAGCTCGTGGCTGGCGTCGGCGAAGAAGCGCCGGGTCCTGGCCTCGGCCTCCGCGCGGGCCCGGAAGGCCGTGTCGATCCGGGCGAGCATCTCGTTGAGGCAGGCGGTCAGGCGTCCTACCTCCGTGTGCGGGGCGGCCAGTTCGGGGACGCGGTGGGAGTAGTCGCCGGAGGTGATCGCGGTCGCCGTCTCCTCGATCCGGGTCAGGGGGCGCAGCCCGGAGCGGACGGCGAACCAGCCGGCGACACCCAGGACCGCGAGCAGGCCCACGCCTGCCGTCAGGGAGAGGTTCCGGGTCTTCGTGACGGTGCGGTCGACCTCTTCGAGCGAGGTGGCCACGACGACACTCCCCCGGGGCGCGGAGGGGGCCGGGGGGAAGACCTGGGAGGGCTGGGTCAGGGCGATGACCCGCCAGTCGTGCTCGCCGTCGTGGGTCGGCACGGAGAAGGGGCGCCCCTGGTGGGCGAGGACGGCGGCACGGTCGAGGCGGGGCAGGTCGGGGCCGCCGCCCGGGGGCACGGTGCCGGCGTCGAAGGTCCTGCGGGTGGCACCGGTGTCGTCCACGTACGTCACGGTGGTGTCGCCGAGCACACTGAGGGCGCGCACGCTCGGCGGCGTGCCGGGGCCGGACGGCGGTGCCAGCCGGGCGGCGATCTGTCCGGTCAGGGCGAGCCGGTCGTCCACCCGGTCCTGGAGATAGCCGCGCAGGGCCGTGGTGACGAGCAGTCCCGTGCCGAGGAGGCCGACGGCGACCAGGGCGACGGACAGGCACAGCAGACGGGTGCGCAGCGACATCCGGCCGAGCCACGCCCGGGGGGATGCCGGGTGGAGGCGCGTCACGGCCGGGGCTCGCGGATGACGTAGCCGACGCCGCGCACGGTGTGGATGAGTTTGGGCCCGTCGGTGTCGACCTTGCGGCGCAGGTAGCTGATGTAGGTGTCGACGATGCTGGGGTCGCCGCCGAAGTCGTACTCCCACACGCTGTCCAGGATCTGGTTCTTCGACATGGTGTGTCCGGCGTTGGCGACCAGGAAGTGCAGGAGGCGGAACTCGGTCGGGGACAGCCGCACGGTCCGCCCGGCACGGGTGACGTGGTGGCTGTCGGGTTCCAGATGCAGGTCGCCGACGGTGAGGCGGGCCGGAGACTCGCCCCGGGTGCGGCGCAGTACGGCGTGGATCCGGGCGATCAGTTCCTCCAGGTCGAAGGGTTTGGTGACGTAGTCGTCGCCGCCGAGGCGCAGTCCGTGCAGCCGGTCCTGCCGGTCCTCACGCGCGGTGACGAAGAGGACCGGCACGTCGCCGCCTCGTCCGGGCAGCGGTGAACGGGGCTGGGCGCGCAGGCGGCGGATCACCTCGAAGCCGTTCATGTCCGGGAGCATGACGTCGAGGAGGACGAGGTCGGGGGTGTGCCGTGCTGCCAGGTCGAGGGCTTCCCTGCCGGTGGCGGCGGCGTCGACGTCGAACCCGGCGTAGCGCAGGGCGGTGCGCAGCAGCTCCCGGACGGTGGGCTCGTCGTCGACGACGAGCAGGTGGTCCGGGCGGCCCGCAGTGCGCGAGGGGGGTGTCGGTGCCGCCATGGTCGTGGTTCGCCGCCTTCCCGGATGGCACGATGCCGCTCTTTCTCACGGGCCTTGCCCACTGCTCTCCTCAGGAGACCACATGGCCTGTCAGGGGATCACACGGCCTTCAGGAGGCCGAGTCGGACGTGAGGGCGCGGTGCCTGGTCGCGGTACCGGGCTCTCCCGTCGGGCGTTCGCGGCGCCGTGCCCGTCGGCCGTGCAGGCGGCTGCCGCCGTACGCGGCGAGGGCGGCCACGACGAACGCGGTGAGCGCGGACAGCCGAGGGCTCGTGTCGAGGCCGGCACGCAGGCCGCCCATCTCGTGGCCCATGAGGCTGACGCCGATCCGCAGGGAGCCGCGCGCGAGGCAGGGCAGCGCGAACGTCGCGGCGCCGGCCACGGCGCCCATGCGCAGGGCGGTGTCGGCGTGGCGGTCCAGGAGGAGGTCGGCGTCCTCCCGCGGGGTGCGGGCCGGGGTGCGGGCGGCGGCGACGTATCCGGCGAGCAGCAGCAGGATCAGGGTGAGCAGCAGTCCGATCACCCACAGCGGTACGCCGGCGCCCGTCCAGTGTCCGAGGTCCACGGAACGGTCCCGGCCCGCCGCGCCGTCCTGCCGCCCCGCGCCGAGCATGCCCGCCATCCCGCCGCCCTCGGGCCGCTCACGGCGCAGCCCGGCCTCCCAGGAGGTGCCCGTGCCGGTGGTGAGCAGTACGGCGAGCAGGTTGGGGCCGGCGAGCAGCAGCGCGCCCGCGGCCTCGGCCGCCCGTTCCCGGCCGGTCGGCGCCGCGGCCCCGGCGAGGACGGCGAGGACGGCGAGGACCAGTACGGCACAGCAGAGCACGGTCGCGGTCCCCGTCAGCGCGGACAGGACGGCGTTCCACTTCCGCCGCGGCCCGCCCAGGGCGAGGGGGCGGGGCAGTGTCGTACGGCGGGCGGCCAGGCAGCCGACCGCGAGGACGGCGGCCACGCCCAGGCAGCCGAGGAAGGCGGTGGTGACGGCATCGGTCCGGAAGCTCACCGTGGACAGGCCCGAGACGAGCCCGCCGCCTCCACCGCCGAACCGGCCGGACCCGGCGCGTTCGCCGACGCGGTCCCTCAGGTGTTCCGGCAGCCGGGCCGTGCCCCGCGCCAGCACGGCGCACACCGGGAGGGCCACCGCCGTGGTCGCCAGGGCGCCGCCGCACCGCGCCCACAGCATCGCTGGGCCGGGGCGTGCCCGACGGCGCAGGGGCCGGAAGAACCCGGTCGCCAGGACGGCCGTGCCCAGGAAGGACAGGGTCAGGGGCGTCAGCGTCACCTCTCCGGCCAGCCCGGGGCTCAGGCCGCCGCCCCCGCCGAACGGTCCGCCGAGCCCTCCCGCGCCGGCGGACCCGGCGGACTCGGCGGCCGACTGAAGGGTGACGCCGCCTCCGACGGCGAGGCTCACCAGCGCCGGCACCAGCCGGGAGACCGGTGCGACGGCGTCGGCGCCGAGGGCGGTGAGGGACGCCCAGGCCGCTGCGGCCATGGTGACGAGGGCGGCCACGGCGGCGAGGGCGCCTCCGAGGGCGTGACGCCACACGGGAAGGGCGGGACGGGGCAGTGGTGCGGACATGGACGGCCTCCTCCGAGCGGGGACGGTGTTCAGGTGCCGGAGACACGGGCCGCGTGCGCACCGACGGGATCGTCATCGCTCGCCCCGGCCGTGGCCTGGCGCGAGCCCTCCAGCCGCTCTCCCTCCACGTCGAGGTCGGGCACGAGCCGGTCCAGCCGGCGGGGCAGGCTCCAGGCCCGCCGGCCGAGGAGGGCCAGCACGGCCGGGACGAGTGTCATGCGGACGACGAACGCGTCGAAGAAGACGGCGGCGGCGAGGCCGAAGCCGATGGTCTTGAGGATCTGCTCCTCGGAGCCCAGGAACGCGGCGAACACCGAGATCATGATCACCGCGGCGGCGGTCACCACGCGTGCGCTGTGCTCGAATCCGCTGACCACGGAGTCCCTCGGCGACTGCCCGTGGACGTACGCCTCGCGTATCCGGGTCACCAGGAACACCTCGTAGTCCATGGCGAGGCCGAAGACGACGCCGACCATGAAGATCGGCATGATCGACACCACCGGCCCCGGTTCCGTGACGCCGAGGACGGATCCCAGCCGGCCCCACTGGAAGACCGCCACCACCGCGCCCAGCCCGGCCAGCACCGACAGCAGGAAGCCGAGTGCGGCCTTGAGCGGGACCAGCAGGGAGCGGAAGACAGCGATGAGCAGCACGAACGCCAGACCGACCACGAGGGCCAGGTACGGGATCAGCGCGTCCGACAACTTCTGCGAGACGTCGACGTTCATCGCGGTCGTACCGGTGACGAGCACGCGGGCGTCGCCGTCCCGGGCGAGCGCCGGCTCGCGCAGCGCGTGGACGAGGCCGGCGGTCTCGGTGCTGCCCGGGGACGTGGTCGGTACGACGCTCAGTACGGCGGTGTCGCCGGAGTCGCTCAGCCGGGGCTGCCCGACGGCGGCGACGTCCGCACGGCCGTCGATCCGTCCGGCGACGCTCTTCGCGGCCTGTTCGGCGTTGCCGCCGTCGTCGGCCTGCACGACCACGGTGAGCGGGCCGTTGAAGCCCGGGCCGAAGCCCTCGGCGATCATGTCGTAGGCCCGGCGCTGGGTCGTCGAGACGGGCTTGCTGTCGTCGCCGGGCAGGCCCGTCTCCAGGGATGCGGCCGGGATCGCGATCACGCCGAGCAGCGCGGTGCCGGCGAGGAGTACGGCGACCGGGCGACGGATGACGAACCGGGCCCAGCGCACGCCCGTGCCCGGCCGCCGTCGGCCCTTCCGCCGGGGGCGGGCCGGCCCGATCCGGCGTCCGCACAGCCCGAGCAGGGCCGGGATCAGGGTGACGGCGATCAGCACCGCGATGGCGACCGTCCCGGCCGCGGCCAGGCCCATCCGGGTCAGCAGCGGGATGCCCACCACGGAGAGTCCGGCGAGGGCGATGACCACGGTGAGCCCGGCGAACACGACCGCCGAGCCCGCGGTGCCCACCGCATGCCCGACCGCCTCCTCGCGGCCGCGTCCGCGCGCGAGTTCGACCCGGTAGCGGGAGACCACGAACAGGGCGTAGTCGATGCCCACGGCCAGTCCGATCATCACGGCGAGGCTGCTCGTCGTGGAGCCGAGGCCGAGTGGTTCGGCCAGCACCCGGATGACCAGCGCGCCGCAGCCGACGCCGAGGACGGCGGTTAGCAGCGGCAGACCGGCCGCGAGCAGCGAGCCGAAGGTGAGGACGAGGACCACGGCGGCCACCGCGAGGCCCAGCGCCTCCGAGGAGTGACCGGCGGACCTGCCCTCGACGGCATTACCGCCCGCCTCGACGGACAGCTCCGGCGAGGCGGCCTGCTCCACGGTGTCCCGCAACGCGGTACGGGAGCTCTCCTCCAGCTTCGGGGAGGCCACCTCGTAGGAGACCTGGGTGTAGGCGGTGGAGCCGTCCTTGCTCACGGACCGGGTGGCGAACGGGTCGGTGACGCGGGCGACCTGCGGATCGTCGCCGAGGGCCCGGACCGTCTCACCGATGGCCCTGCGGGTCTCGGGATCGGTGACCTTGCCGTCCTCGGCCCGGAACACGACCCGGGCGGTCGCTCCGTCCGCTTTCAGCCCGGGGAAGTCCCGCTCCAGCAGGTCGTACGCCTGTTGCGCCTCGGTTCCGGGCATGGAGAAGTCGTTCGGCGGGGCAGCGGGGGCCCGCCCGGCGAGCACCCCCGCCCCCACCAGCAGTACCACCCACAGCAACGCGACCAGCCGGCGCCTCCGGAAGGAGAACCGGCCCAGCCTGCAGAGGAATGTCGCCACGACAAGGGCTCCAAGTCGGATCGAGGCCTACGGAACATCTGGTCGCCGACGCTGTCAGCCCTCCCTGACCGGACCCGGAGAGTTCCTGGGAGCTTCCTGGGAATCCCGACGGCCGTCATGGGGACGGGCCGGACAAAAACCCCACGGGTGCGGCCCGGTTCACAGGAAACTCCCGGACGGGGTCAGCCGAGCCCGGCGAGGTGGGTGCCGATCCGCAGGAACGCCTGGGCGAACGGGGCGACCGGCACGGACGGCGAGACGACCTGGGAGCCGAAGTGGACGACGACGAGGTCGAGTCCGGGCGAGACGAGCAGCCGCTGGCCGTGGATGCCGCTGGCCATGTAGGAGCCGTGCGGGTCGTTCAGGATCCACCACAGGTCGTGGTAGGACAACGTGGCCGGTGCGGTCGGCGGTGCGCCGGGGAGGCGTACCCGGCGGGCATGGCCGTCGGGTACGGCGGTGATGGACGCGACGACCTCCTCCGGCACGATCTGACGACTGCCGGCCGCTCCGCCGCAGCGCAGCACCTCCCCCAGGCGGGCCACGTCACGGGCCGTGGCACTGAAGCCGCCGCAGGCGGCCTCGACGCCGTCGTCGTCGAGGATGTAGTAGGCGTCCTCCTCCGCGCCGATCCGAGACCAGATCAGTTCGCCGAGCAGGGCGGAGGTGGTCAGGCCGGTGACGCGGCGCAGGACTTCGGCGAGCGCTTCGACGTTGCCGTTCTCGTAGCGGAACTCCATTCCCGGTTCCCCGGTGGCGCGGGCAGTGAGGAGGTGTTCGCGGATGGTGACGGGGCCGCTGTAGCCCGACGGGCGCAGCCGGGAGGCTATGACGGCGTGGTAGCGCTGGGCCTCGATGGCCTTGTCGAAGGGCCGGCCGGCGTAGCTGACCTGGGTACCCATGTGCAGCAGGTCCTCGATACGGGCCTCGCCGAAGGCGGTCCCGGCGAGTTCGGGGACGTAGGCGTACGTCCGGGCCGAGCGGTCCAGGAGCCCCTCGTGCGCCAGCATCGCCGCGAGAAGGCCGAGGTAGGACTTGGCCGCCGAGGCGTTGAAGTGCGGGGTGTGGGGTGTGGTGCCGTGCAGGTACGTCTCGTGGACGACCGCACCGCGGTGCAGCACGAGGAAGGCGTCGGTCTGGGCCGTGGCGAACAGGTCGGACAGGGTGGTCGTCGTGCCGCCGAGGCCGAGGTCGAGCGCGGCCAGGTCGACGGGTCCGCCGGGGAGCGTCCGGGCGGGGCCGGGTCCGCGCCACACACGGCGGCTCGGGGAGAGCTCGCGGCCGGCCGAGGTGAAGCGGCGGATCCAGCCGGGGTCGGTGTAGCCGCGGGTCCACGGGAGGTCGCTCAGGTGGGCGTCGGTGGCGGTCATCTCAACTCCATTGGCGCAAGGGTCTTGAACGAAGGCACCGTTAACGTACAACCTGTTCGACAACTACGACAGCGCACGGCGTCCGCCTGCCCTCTTCCGGCGCCGCCCGAGCCCGCGGACATCGGCCCGTGAACGCCCGCCCTCGCACCGCGTGCGCCGCCTCCCTCTCCCTACCTAGCCGCAAGGAGTGCCCCATGGCCGAACCATCCCCGTCCGCGCCACCTCGTCAGGCCGCCGCGGCATCGCCGCGCGCCGGGCAGCCGGGCCGGCGGCACGCATGGCTGATCGCCGCGATGGTGGTGACGTTCATGCTGGTCAACTACGCCGACAAGTCCGTTCTGGGGCTGGCGGCCGTGCCGATCATGGACGAGCTCGGCATCAGCAACAGCACGTACGGAATGGTGTCCAGCGCGTTCTCGCTGCTGTTCAGCCTCTCGGGGCTAGCCGTCGGCTTCGTCTCCGCCAGGATGTCCAGCCATGCCCTGCTGTTCGGCATGGCCGTCGTGTGGGCGGTGGCCCAACTGCCCGTGTTGTTCGTGGCGTCGGTGCCGGCGCTGGTCGCCGGGCGGGTGCTGCTCGGGGCGGCCGAGGGGCCGGCTGCGTCGATGTCGATGCACGCGCTGTACAAGTGGTTCCCGGCGGACCGGCGGGGTCTGCCCTCGGCGCTGCAGATCGCAGGCGCGGCGCTGGGCACACTGGTGGCCGCGCCGGCCGTGACGGTGCTGATCAGCGCCTTCGGCTGGCGGTCCGCGTTCCTGGCCCTGGCCGTACTGAGCCTGGTGTGGGCGCTGGTGTGGTGGCGGGTGGGGGGCGACGGCCCGTACGGCGAGCCGCGGACGGCGACTGCGGCGGCGGACGGGCAGCGGTTGCCGTACCGGCGCCTGCTGCTGAACGGCACGGTGCTGGGCAGCATCGCCGGGGCGTTCGGCGGGTCCTGGGCCCTGGCGTTGAGCCACGCCTGGCTGCCCGTGTACCTGCGCACGCAGCTCGGCATGACGCCGGGCGCGGCGGCCACGCTGATCAGCGCGGTCTCGGCGTTCAGCCTCGTGCTGCTGCTCTCCGTGCCGCTACTGCTGGACATGTTGCGCCGCCGGGGCGTGTCGGACCGATGGTCGCGCGGTGTCCCGCAGGGGGCCGCGGTGGCGGTGGCGGCCCTGGCCATGACCGCGCTGCCGTACGTCGACGCCCGGGGTGCCCATCTCGTCGTGCTCACCGTGGCGTTCGGGGGCTCCGCCATCGTCTTCCCGCTGCATTACATGACCACGTCGGCCGTCGTCCCGCCCCTCCAGCGGGGCGCGGTGTTCGGCATCGTCGCGGCGACCGGCACCCTGCCCGGGCTGATCGCCCCGTACCTGACCGGATACCTGCTGGACTCGGCCCCGACGCGAAACGCCGGCTACACCCACGCGTTCCTGCTCTCCGGCGGGGTGATGCTGGTGTGCGGGCTGGTCGCGCTCCTCACGATCCGACCGGACCGGGACGCGCGACGGCTGGGCCCGGACACGGAACGGCCGGACCCGGGCTCGGAACGGCCGGGCGCGCAGACATAGCGGCCGAGCCCGCAGGCGTCGGCACAGCCAGGCGGGCCGAGCGGGGCCCGACCCCGGACGCGGAACTCGACGGCGGCGAGCGGAACACGGACCCGGGGCAGCCGGACCCTGCCCCGGACAACCGGCCGCGGCCCCGGGCGTGGGCGCGGGCCGCCCCGCCGCTCAGCCAGGCGGCTGGAAGCCGCTGGCCCAGTAACGGCCGCGCATGGCCAGGTCGAGCAGCATGCGGACGACTTCCTCGGCGGGCAGGGACGGGGTGTCCTGCTCGACCCACCAGCGCAGCACCGCGACCTGCTCGCCCACCCACACCCGGGCGAGCAGCTCCGGGTCGATGCGCGGCTTGACGGCGTTGCGTTCCGCGCGGGCCCGGAACTCCTCCGCGGTGGCCTGCGCGCAGGCATCGACGAACATCTGCAGCGGTTTACCGTCTCCCTCGCCGCGCAGCACGATCCGGTACAGGTCGCGTTCCTCGCGCGCGTGCCGCAGCATCTCGAGGACCGGCTTGCCGGTGAAACCGACCGCGCTGTCGGCCACGGCCGGGGCCAGCCGTTCTCCCAGCTCGGCCAGCAAGTCGGCCGTCACCCGGGCGAACAGGTCCTCCTTGTCCCGGAAGTGTGCGTAGAAGGTGGCCCGGGCCACGTCCGCCCGTTCGGTGACGTCCTCCACGGTCAGCGCGGTGAAGCCGCGTTCCAGGACCAGTTCCACCAATGCCGCCCCCAGGGCGCGCCGTGACCGTCTCGTCCGTCTGTCCTCGGCCATGAACCCTCCTCGATCCTCGCGCCTCGGTCCGTGCCCAGTGTAGGAGTACCTTGACAGGAGACCAGTTACTGAACAGTCTGTATGACATCGATCAATCAGTACGGCTTTATGGCGAACAATCACGCAGCCGCCCGTACCGCCCTCCCTCCTCTCCCGACATACGCCTCAGAGAGGTCTTCATGAACCTCGGTACCTACCTGTCCCGCAGCGCCCGCTACTGGCCCGACGCCCCGGCGCTCGTGTGCGGTGCCCGCTCCTGGACCTTCACCGAGCTCGACCGCGCGACGGACCGTCTGGCCTCCGCCCTGTCCGCCCGCGGGCTGCGCCCCGGTGACGCCGTGGCCTCGCTCGCGTGGAACCGCGGCGAGCTGGTGGAGGTCGAATTCGCCCTGTACAAGGCGGGATTGACGCGGGCCCCCGTCAACGCCCGGCTCGGGCGCGGCGAGATCGAGCACATCCTGCGCTACGCCCCCGTAAGAGCCCTGGTGTTCGACGCGGCCCACCGCGAGGACGCCCGGGCCGCGATCACCGCCGCCGGCACCGGCTGTCTGCCAGTCCCCCTGGACACGCACCCGGAACCGGACTCGGAGGAGGTCGCCTACGCCGCCCTGCTGGCCGAGGGCACAGGGAGCCCGTTCCGTGTCGAGGTGGACGAGACGGACCCCTGCGTCCTGAACTTCACCTCCGGATCCACCGGGACGCTCAAGGCCGCGGTGCAGACGGTCGGCAACCGCCTGGCCAACATGCGCAAGCTGCTGATGACCGACGAGTCCCGCCCCCGTCCCGGAACCCGCTATCTTGCCTGCGGCCCCATCACCCACGCCACCGGGATGGGCCTGCTGGCCGGGGTGTTCGGCGGCTCCACGACGTACGTGCTGCCCTCCTGGAGCCCGGAGGGCTTCCTGGAAACGGTGGAGAAGGAGCGGATCACCGCCACCTTCCTGGTGCCCGCCATGGTGAACATGCTCCTGGTCCACCCCGGTGCCGAGCGCTACGACCTGTCCTCACTGACGAGCGTGCGCGTCGGCGGCGCGCCCATCTCACCCCAGCGCCTGCGGGACGCGGTGGAGTTCTTCGGCCCGGTCGTCGCCCAGGGCTACGGCCTCGGCGAGACCACCAGCGTGGTCGCGGCCCTCGGCAGCGAGGAGATCGCCCGCGCGGTCAAGGAGGACCCGGAGCTGCTCCAGTCCTGCGGGCGCGCCGCCTACGACACCGAGATACGGGTCGTGGACGAGGCGGGCCGGGAACTGGGGCCCCGCGAGGTCGGGGAGATCATCGTGCGCGGGCCCGACTGTGTGCGCGAGTACTGGAAGGAACCCCGGCTGTCCGCGGAGACCTTCCGTGACGGCTGGGTGCGCACCGGGGACCTCGCGTGGATGCGGGAGGACGGCTATCTGTTCCTCGTCGACCGCAGGAAGGACATGATCATCTCGGGCGGCTTCAACATCTACTGCACCGAGGTCGAGGCCGCCCTCTACGAACACCCCGCCGTACGGGAGGCGTGCGTCGTGGGTGTGCCCGACGAGCGGTGGGGCGAGGCGGTGAAGGCGGTCGTGGTGCGTCACCCGGACACGACCGTCACCGCCGAGGACCTGATCGCCTTCTGCGGGGACCGCCTCGATCGCTTGAAGAAGCCCCGCTCCGTCGACTTCGTGACCGAGCTCCCCCACAACCGCAACGGCAAGCTCGACCGCAGGGCCGTACGCGAGCCGTTCTGGGCACACACCGACCGCCGCGTCAACTGACCCCCCTTTCCTCGGAGTTACCCGTGACCTTCTCGCTGCGCCCCACCTACGCCGACACCCGAACCGCCGAACTGGTCGACCGCCTGCGCGACTACCTCGACGGCGAACTCGCCGACCACGAACGCGAGCACGGCATCACCCCGGCCACCCGCCTCACCCGCGCCGACCTCGAACCGATCTGGCGCCGCAGCCGCGAACTCGGTTTCTACGGCATCCATCTGCCCGAGGAGTACGGCGGGCAGAACCTCACCTACTCGCAGCTCGCCGCCCTGAAGGAGGAGGTCGGAGCGAGCGGCCGGGTCCTCGCCCACAGTGTGCTCGGTGACATGGGCGGGCCGCTGCGCGCCGGCGACATCCTCCGGCACGCGACCGGGCACCAGTTGGCCACCTACCTGCTGCCCCTGCTCAGGGGCGAGCGGGCGTGCTGCTTCTCCCTCACGGAGACCGACGCCGGCTCCGACGTCCGCTCCATGCGCACCGTCGCCGTAGCCGACGGCGGAGGCTACCGGTTGACCGGACACAAGGTCTTCTCCTCCGCCGGGCCCTTCGCCGACTTCGCGATCGTCGTGGCCCGCATGGCCGGCACCGGTGACGAGGAGGGAGAGAAGCCACGGTTCTCCGCCTTCCTCGTGGACCTGGACAGCCCCGGCTGCCGGGTCGAGGACGGGGCGACGCCGATGTCGGGCGAGCACATCGAAAGCGACATCGTCCTGGAGGACTGCTACGTCCCCGCCGCCAACCTCCTCGGTGAGGAGGGCAACGGCATGCGCATCGCGCTCGGCAGGGTCACCACCAACCGCCTGCTGCACTGTCCGACCGTGCTCGGCGCCACCCGCCGCGCCCTCCAACTGACCCTGGACCGCACCCGCACGCGCCAGGTCTCCGGCCGTCCCCTGCTCATGCTGCAGGCCATCCAGCACAAGATCGCCGACATGGCCACCGACCTCTACGCCGCGCGCTCCATGACGTACGCCGCGCTGGCGGCGCTGGACGAGGGGCGTGAGGTGCACGCGGAGGCGTTCATGTGCAAGCTGTTCGTCGCCGAGTCCGCCTTCCGCATCCTCGACGAGGCCGTGCAGATCCACGGCAAGGAGGGCCTGACCCAGGGCAACGAGGTCGAGTACCTGTTCCGCAAGATCCGTATGTTCCGCGTCCTCACCGGCACGTCCGAGATCCAGCGCAACGGCATCGCCAAGCTCCTGGCCTTCCACCACTGACGTCGAGCACCCGGCACATCAGGGATCATGTGCCGGACCGCCCTCCCCCGGCCGGGTTCGCGCAGTGGGCGAGCGGCTCGCCGCGCAGGTGGCGGCCCACCTCCGCCGCGACGATCCGGGCCGCCTTGTGGGCGACCTCCCGGCTGGCGCCCGCGATGTGCGGCGTGAGGACGACACCGGGCGCGGCCAGCAGCCGGGCACCCGCCGGTACCGGCTCGGTCGGGTACACGTCGAAGCCCGCACCGGCCAGCTGCCCGGAGTCCAGCGCGTCGCACACCGCGTCGTAGTCCACCAGCGCGCCCCGCGCGCAGTTCACCAGGACCGAGCCGGGCGGCATCGCGGCGATCTGCTCGTGGCCGATCATGCCGCGCGTCTCGTCCGTCACGCGCGCGTGCAGGGACACGATGCGGGAGCGGTGCAGGAGTTCGTCCAGCGGCACCAGTTCCGCGACGCCGTCCACCGCCCGCGGATCGACGTACGGGTCGTGCACCAGCACCGTCGCGCCCATCGCCGCCAGTACCCGCGCCACCCGTGAGCCGATCGCGCCGAAGCCGACCAGGCCCACCGTGGCACCGTCGATCTCGATGCCGCAGTTCGCGTAGTCGTAGTAGTCGCCGCGCCAGACCGCCCGCTTGAGGTCGGTGTGCACGTCGGCGACCCGGCGGGCGGCCGCGAGGATCAGGGCCAGGGTGTGCTCGGCGGTGGCGACGGCGTTGCGGCCCGGCGCGTAGCAGACCCGTACTCCGTGCCGGGTGGCCGCCTCCAGGTCGGCGTTGACCGGACCGCCACGGCTGACGCAGAACAGCTCCAGGTCCGGACAGGCCCGCAGGATCCGCTCGGTGAGCGGCGCCATCTGCGTCACACAGATCCGTGCGCCGCGCAGCGCCTCGATCATCTGCTCCTCGGTTCCGGACGCCTCGTCGACCTCGGCGACCTTCCCGAACGGCGTGTGCGGCCAGGGCAGTTTCAGCTCGCGCACGTCGAGGACGGCGGGGTCGGGCACGACGGCGCGCAGTTCGCGTACGAGGAGCTCGGGCAGGACGAAGTGGTCGCCGGCGGCGAGGACGGTGGTGGTCACGCGGTACTCCGGTCGGTCAGGGGTGGTCGGTGGGCAGGGCGGGGACGTTGAGCCGCAGCAGCGCGGCCTGTCCCTGGCGCAGCCGCAGTTCGGTCAGCGCGCCGTTCTCCAGGGCGGGGAACACGCTCCGGTAGCGGGCGAGCGGGATGCCGAGCAGCGCGCACAGCATCAGGCGTACGAGGGTGGAGTGGGCGACGACCAGGACGCGTCCGTCGGGAAGTTCGCCGGCGACCTCCCGCAGGCAGGCGATGCCCCGCCGGGCGGCCGCCGCCGGGTCCTCGCCGCCGGGCAGGTGGTGGGCGACCGGGTCGGTGAGGAACGCGGCCAGTTCGTCGGGGAAGAGCTCGGCCATCTCGGCGCGGGTCAGCCCGTCGCCGCGGCCGAAGTCCACCTCGTACAGCCGGTCGTCCACGCGCAGCGGCAGGCCGCGGGCGGCGGCCGCGGGCTCGGCGGTGAGCCGGGCCCGCGACAGCGGTGAGCACAGTACGGCGTCCAGACGCTGCCCGGCCGCCCAACGGCCCAGCGCCGCCGCCTGCTTGTGGCCGCGTTCGGTCAGCGGTACGTCGGTGCGGCCGGCGTAGCGGTTGTCCGCGTGCCATGTGGTCTCCCCGTGCCGTACGAGGACGAAGTCGGTCATGTCCGGGCCTTTCCGTGGGCGTGGGCGGCCACCTGCTTCTCCAGCCATCCCCGGCGGGCCAGTTCGTCGACGAAGGCGAGGTAGGCGGGCAGCAGCAGCCGCGTCCGGTCCGGGTCGGGTTCGAGTTCCTCACGGACGCGCACCATCGCCGCCGCCGCGTCCCGCAGGGCGATCCCGGACGCGGTGGCCGCGAGGACGGCCATGCCGACGGCGCTCTCGGCCTGTTCCGGCAGCAGCACCGGGCGGCCGAGGACGTCGGCGCGCAGCTGGGACCAGTACCGGTTCCGGGCGCCGCCACCGGTCAGGTGCAGCGGGCCGGAGACGGGGGCGCCGAGCTGGTCGAGGTAGTCGAAGCACAGCCGCTCCAGGCAGGCCACACCGAGCAGACAGGCGTGGAACTCCTCGGCCCTGCCCGCCGGTTGGCCCAGCGTGAAGGCGGTGGCCTGGGGGGCACGGAACGGGAAGCGTTCGCCGCCGTCGCCGGCGAGCGGATAGGTCACGGCCGTCGAACCCGTCGAGACCGGCGAACTTGCCGACCCCGGCGACCCCATCGACACCTTCGACCCCACCGAGACCATGCCGGCGGCCTCCTCGGTCAGCGCGGGCAGGTCGGCGCCGGGGAAGCGGCGGGTGAGCACTCCGGCCCCGCTGCTGGAGGCACCGCCGGGCAGCCAGGTGTCCTCCGGTCCCCGGTGGCAGTACACCACCCCGGCCGGATCGCGCACCGGGTGCGGGCTGACGCCCTTGAGCACGAGCGTCGTCCCCAGTACCGCGTTCCAGGCGCCGGGCTCCAGTGCGCCCGCGCCGATCTGCGCGGCGCAGCCGTCGGTCATCCCGGCGACGATCGGCGTGCCGGCCGGGATACCGGTGGCGGCGGCCGCCTCGGCGCAGACCTCGCCGAGGACCGTGCCGGGGCGTACGACATCGGGCAGCAGCCCCGCCGGGACGCCCAGCGCGGACAGCTCCTCCTCGGGCCAGCGCGCGGCGAGCAGGTCGTACCCCGTCTTCAGGGCGTGGCTCGCGTCGCTCGGCACCTGTCGGCCGGCCAGCCGCCAGGTCACCAGGTCGGCCTGGTGCAGCAGCCGGGCCCCGGCGGGCGGGCGGGCGTGATCCAGCAGCCACAGCAGTTTCGGCAGTGCCCAGGACGGCTGCATGCTCCGGTAGCCGAGCCGCTCCCACACCGGCGCGCCGACCGCGTTGACACGGTCCGCGCAGTCGGCGGCGCGCCCGTCGTCGTACATCAGACCCGCGGTCAGCGGGGTGCCGTCGGGGGCGGCGAGGAGGACCGTCCCGGAGGTGGCGTCCACGGCCACGCCTCGCACCCGGCCCGCCTCCACACCGGCGAGGGCCGCGCGGCAGGCGGTGCTCAGCGCGGACCACCACTGCGCGGGGTCCTGCTCGTGGCGGGGCCCGTCACGGCGGCCGGTGAGCGGGCGGGACGCGGCGCCCACGACCCGTCCGGTGCCGTCGACGGCGACCGCGCGGGCGCTCTGGGTGCCCAGGTCGAGGCCGATGTGGACGGCGTCGGAGGAGAGGGCGTCAGACATGGGTGGCCTCCGGGGCGCGGTGCGTGGCGGCGGGTGTCCAGCCGAGACCGCGGGCCGCTTCCCGCCAGGTCAGATGCGCCGGGTAGAGCTCGTCGTACAGGGCGGCGCGCCCGGGGTCCGGTTCCCAGGCCGTCCCCATCCGCACGCATCCGTCGACGGCCTCGCGCATGTCGCGTACGGCGCCGGTGAGCACCAGGCCCGTCAGGAAGGCGCCCTTGGCGCCCAGCTCGGTGTCGGTGCTGCGGGCGGTGGGCACCCCGGTGGCGTCGGCGATCAGCCGGCACCAGCGGTCGCTGGCCGCGCCGCCCCCGCACAGCCGCAGCTCGCGCACCCGCGTCCCCGACGCGTGCAGACAGTCCCGGACCACCAGCGACAGCCCCTCGAACACCGCCCGGGCCAGATCGGCCGGCGTGTGCGTGAGCGACAGCCCCCAGAAAGCCCCGCGCGCCCGTGGATCGAGGAACGGCGCCCGCTCCCCGGCCGGCGACAGGTACGGCAGGAACGCCAGCCCCCGCGCACCCGGCTCGGCCGAGAACGCGAGGTCGCCGAGCGCCGCCGGACCCTCCACGCCCAGTGTCCGGCACGCCCAGTCCAGCACCTCCGTACCGGACAGCGTCGGGAAGGCGCGCAGCAGCCGCTCGGGACCGTCGTAGGCGATGGTGATGCCGCACGGCTCACCCGAGGTGTCCACCGAGTCGCGCACGATCTCCGTGCACAGCGTGGTGCCGAGGATCGCGCACGCCTGCCCGGTCTCCACGACGCCCGCGCCGCGCGCGGTGGCCGCGATGTCGTACGGCGCCATGACGACCGGCAGACCGGCCGGCAGCCCCAGCTCGTCCGCCGCGTGGTGTGTGATCTCGGCGATCCGCTCCCTCTCGCCGAGGACCCGGGGCAGCAGCGGCCGCGCCCAGTCCATGCCGAACTGGTCGATCACGGCCGGGTCGTAGTCGCCGGTGGCGTGGTCGAAGAAGGGGGCGGAGGCGTCCGAGGGGTCGATCGCGGTGACGCCGGTGAACTTGAGGAACAGCCAGCCCGCAGCGGTGAGGGCGGTCCGTGAGCGCTCCAGCCGCCCCGGGTCGTGCCGCGTGAGCCAGGCGAGGACCGCGTTCGGCATGCCTGCGCAGGTCAGCGAGCCGTTGCGGCGGAACGCCCCCTCCAGCACGCCGTCCTGCTGCCAGCGTGCCAGCAGATCGCCGGCCCGCCCGTCGGACCAGAGGACCGCGGGCCCGGTCGGGCGGCCCTCGCCGTCGACCAGCCAACAGCCGTCGCCCTGCGCGGTGAACGCGACCAGCCACACCGGATCACACGCCTCCGCCAGCTGGGCGAGCGCGCCGCGCACCGTGGACACGACCGCGCTCCACACGGCCTCCATGTCCTGTTCGGCCCATCCGGGATACGGCCGCAGCACCTCGGTGCCCATGCGGGACACCGCCAATTCCCGACCCCGATCGTCGAACACCACGGATTTGATGACGGACGTGCCGACGTCGACGGTCAGTACCGACATGGCTGCACTCCCTGTCCCTTCGTTGTCCCTTTGTTGCTCCGGCGACGCTCTCAGGGAAACCCGCGGGAGAAGCCCCGTCAATTACTCCTCGCGCATCTCCCGCGACGGAGGCGGTGACCGGTGTGAAGTACCGGCGAGATGTCGTCGAAGCGCCCTCGGAGAACCGTGTGCCACCGGCTGCCGGGCCCGTGGAGTGGCCGAACACCATGTTATGTTCGTGTGCGTTTCGCACGGCGAGTTCGCATGGAGGCCGACGTCATGGACCGCGTGGACGCCCAGAACGACCGGCGACGCCGGGTGCGCGAGCTCGTCACCAGCAAGGGGTTCGTGCGGACCGCCGACCTGGCCGCGGAGTTCGACGTCAGTGTCATGACCATCCACCGCGACCTGGACGCGCTGCAGGCGCAGGGCTGGCTGCGCAAGGTGCGCAGCGGCGCGAGCTGTCTGCCCTCCACCCAGTTCCACGGCAGCGTCGGCGAACGCATGCGGGCGATGGCCCAGGTCAAGCGGCGCCTGGCGGGGGCGGCCGCGGAGGAGCTGGCGCCGGGCCGGGTCGTCATGATCGACGACTCCACCACCTGTCTCGCCCTCACCCAGCACCTGCCCGCGCACACCCCGGTCACCGTCATCACCAACTCCCTGCCCGCCATCTCCGCCCTCGCCCGCGAACCCGGAGTGGCGCTGGTCGCCCTCGGCGGCACGTACTTCCCGGCGTACGACGCCTTCATGGGCCCGCACACGGCGGCCGGCGTGGAGGCGTTCCGCGCGGACGTGCTGTTCATGTCCACCACGGCCGTCACCGCCGGCCGCTGCTACCACATGTCGCCGGAAACCGTGCAGGTCAAGCGCGCGATGATGGCGGCCGCGGCCCGCCGGGTGCTGCTGATCGACCACACCAAGTTCGCCAACCAGGGGCTGTACGCGCTGGCCCCGCTCACCGACTTCGACCTGATCCTCGTGGACGACGCGGCCCCGGCGACGGAGGTGCGCCGACTGCGCGAGCAGGGCGTGGCGGTGCGGGTGGTGGCCGGCTGACCGCCCCCCTCGTCACGTGAACATCACGCGGACTTCACCCGGCACACGGCACGGCCTCGCCCCCCATTCCCGTCCCTGAGCAGCGCCGACGCACCCGCCCACCCCCCGTCCGACGGACGACTTCACGCGACGGCTCCCGCGCCCCGCGAGGTGTTCCCGCCGGCGGATTGACGGACTCCGGCACGGCTCTTTTCATCGTCACCACTCGTGGCATTCCGCTCCACTGAAACCCCGAAAAGGTGACGAGACGTGCTGAACCTCGATCGCATCGGAATTCCCAGGACAGTTGCCTGGGGATTTCTCGGCGTCCTCGTATTCATGATCGGTGACGGCGTCGAATCCGGATATCTGTCGCCGTACCTCCGCGACGAGGGATTCCCCCGCGGCCAGGTGGCCCTGCTGTTCACCGTGTACGGGGTGACGGCGAGCATCGCCGCGTGGTTCTCCGGCGCTCTCTCCGACCTCTGGGGCCCGCGCCGCGTCATGCTGCTCGGACTCTGCGTCTGGACGGCGCTGCAGGTCTTCTTCCTCGCGGTCGCAATCCCCGCCCACAGCATGGGCCTGCTCCTGACGGCGTACGGGTTGCGCGGCTTCGGCTATCCGCTCTTCGCGTACGGCTTCCTCGTCTGGGTGACGGCCGTGACACCGCCGCGCCGGCTGGGCTCGGCCGTGGGCTGGTTCTGGTTCGCGTTCACCGGCGGACTGCCCACGCTGGGCTCGCTCCTCGCGAGCTTCACGGTGCCGTGGATGGGCGCCTACCGCACCCTGTGGCTCTCGCTGGCGCTGGTGGTCGCCGGCGGACTCATCGCCCTGCTGCTGGTACGCGAACCGGTGGGCCGCTCCCGGCTCGCCCCGGCCGGTGAACGTCCCGTGGCGACCCTGGTCGGCTCCCTCGCCATCGTCTGGCGCAACCCGCGGATCGGTGCCGGTGCCGTGGTGCGGGCGATCAACACGGCTGCGCAGTTCGGCTTCCTGGTCTTCCTGCCGGTGTTCTTCACCGACACGCTGGGCTTCTCGCTCGCCCAGTGGCTGCGGCTGCTGTCGGCGATGTTCGCCACCAACATCTTCTTCAACCTGCTCTTCGGTGTCGTCGGTGACCGCATCGGCTGGCGGCGCACCGTCGCCTGGTGCGGCGGCGTGGGCTGCGCGGTGACGACCCTGCTGCTGTACTACGGGACCGTGGCCGCCGGCCACGACTACCCGCTCGCGCTGCTGCTGGTGAGCCTCTTCGGCGCGACGCTCGCCGGCTATGTGCCGCTGTCGGCACTCATGCCGTCGATGGCGCCCCGGCACAAGGGGCAGGCCATGTCGGCCCTCAACCTGGGCGCCGGTGTCAGCACGTTCCTGGGGCCGGCCGTCGTCGGGCTCTTCCTCGGTCCCCTCGGGGTGGAGGGCGTCATGTGGATCTTCGCCCTGCTGTACGCGGCGAGCGCGGTGCTGACGGCGTTCCTGACGCTGCCACGGGAGGCGTCGGCCTCGTCCGCCGGCACGGTCGCCGCGCGGCAGCCGACGGCGTAGTACACGGGTCCGTGCTCCTGGCCCGAGACACCTCCCTGCGGGCCCCGTGTCGTGTGTGCGTACGTCCCTCACCTCGCGCAGGGAGAGCACCCCGTGGACGTCCGTCCGCGACCTCCGCGAGAGCCAGGGGCGCGTCCCTGGCAGTGGGCGACGAACCCACGGCCAGGAGCCGGCCCAGGGCTCACCTACCCATGCAGCCAGACCCGCAGCGGACCGACCGCCTCGAAGCCGTGGCGGACGGCGGCGGCCAGGTCCGCGCCGTGCTCGTAACCCACCACGGGCAGGGTCGGGAACAGCCGGTGCACCGCGTCCAGCACCACCGGCCAGGCCCGGTCAGCGCCTCCTTCCACCGCGAAGACGTTGGAGATTCCCACCACGTCGTCGCTGCGGCTCGCCACCGCCCCGACGGCCACCAGTCCGTCGGCGGACCGTCCGACGAGCACGGACGTGGCCGCGTCATCGAGCAGTTCGGGCCGGAAGAGGTCGGCGTTGCCGTCCCCGTCGTCCCAGGCAAGGGCCCAGGCCCGCAACGCGTCCCCGTCTCTGACCACGTCCCAGGCGAGATCCGGTGAGGCGGGCGGCGGGCCCGCGGGGCGGTGGATCCACTCCGCGTCGAAGAGCACCTTGAACCCGGCCGCCGTCAGATCGAGGTCGGCGAAGCTGTCCTTGACACAGGCACCGGCGGCAGCGGTGTCGATCCGGTCCGCCAACGCGCCGGCATCGGCCCCCGGGACCAGCGTCACCGCGTCGGGACAGTACAGCGGCGGCCGGGCCGGGACAGCCCAGGCCTCCGCTCCGAACTCCCCCGTCACGCCGTGCGACCGGCTCATCAACGCGCACCACTCGGCGTTGTTGCGGGCGGCGGCCCGGATCCGGTCCTGCTTCGTCGTCGTCACAAGTGCGCATCATCGCCGTCCCGTCCGGCTCCGTCGAACGATTTCCGCCGGCCACCAGCCCTTTCGATGCCCCGTCGGGTGAGGCTTCGAGGTGATCCCGGACGCCCGGCCCTGCTCGCGGCATGTGCCCCCACCCCCGCGTGACCACGGCAGCCTCGGTCGTGTCGCGCAGTGCTGGTGCCGCGGGTCTGTTCGTGTGCGCATCATGTTCCCTGTCGCCCCGAGAGCCAGGCCGAAGGAATAGCCCATGACCAGCGTCCCCGTCCCCTTCCAGGTGTACGAGGCGGGTACCTACCTGCACGGTACGAAGGCGGACCTGGTACCGGGAGATCTGTTGACCCCCGGCTACGCGTCCAACTACGAGGCGGGACGCACCTCCCGCCACGTCTACGTTTCGGAGACCCTGGATGCCGCCGCCTGGGGGGCCGAGCTCGCGGTCGGCGAAGGACCGGGGCGGATCTACGTAGTGGAGCCAACCGGTGATCTGGAGGACGACCCCAACGTCACCGACAAGAAGTTCCCCGGCAATCCCACCCGTTCCTATCGCACCCGCGAGCCGATACGCATCGTGTCGGAGCTCACGTCATGGGTCGGACACTCCCCCGAGCAGATCGAGGCCATGGTGAACGGGCTGGCCGATCTTCGCCGCCGTGGCAAGGCCACGATCCTGGACTGACGAGGGCCGCCGAGAGCACGGGAGCGCAAACCGACCGCCGGCCTCCTGCGATTCCGTCTGCCGTGTCCGCCCGAAATCGAGGACTGCCCCGGCACCGTGCCTGGCCCCTGACCACAACCGACAAGGAAGAGTGCCTCGGCCCTCACATGTGTCGCGTCACGGACCTGCGGTTCCTCACGGGCCATGACAGCGGGGCCATCGTCCTGGGAGCAGCATGGATCGCGCCCGATCCCCGCAACCACGGTCGCGGCATCCACCCGGACATGATCGGCTTCCGCGTAGACGTCCACCCGGTGGACGCCGCTGCCCGTGACGCCACCCGCGCCGTCCTCCGAGCGCATGCCCTCCCGCACCTCCGCGATTGGATCACGCAGGCGGCCACTGCCGACGAGACCTGGCGGTTGGCCCCGCACCAGCACTACCGGCGGCTCACCGACGGCCACCTCACAGACAGCGACGAAGCCTGAACACCGGCCTGACCTGTCGGTGGGCCGGCTGCCACGGCACCGACCCCATGCACTCTGCTGCCACAAGGGGCGGGGGGCCTCTCATGTGTGTGGGGGCGTCTCATGCGTGTGGGGCCCGACCGTACCCGGCCGGGCCCCACTGCTCTCTGGACGCGAGGCACGGGCCTCACGCTCAGGGCAAGCCTCACCTACCAGCGGTACCAACGCCCCCTGCGGCCACCGCTGCCCGCGGGGCGGACGACGAAGCCGAGCAGCCACACGACCAGCACGATGACCGCGACCCACCACAACGCCTTCAGTGCGAAACCCGCGCCGAAGAGGATCAGAGCCAGCAGAAGAACCAGAAGCAGGGGAACCATCGTTATCAACCTCCTGGCCACCGGATGCCCTTGACTCGGCCCTGCAAGCACACAAAGCCTGAGTTGCTTTCACAGGATGAGGGGCATGTGCGCCGTGCCTGGTCAGGAGTGCTCTCGCCCTGGTTTACCGGCGCCGTCAGCGGTCATGCGGACAGCCGGCACGGGACACCGGCAAGCGAGGAAGGGGAACAGCATGTCCGCCAGTGAGAAGCTTCGGGCCAAGGTCGAGCAGGCAGTCGGCAAGGCAGCCCGGGCAGCCGGCCGGGCCACCGGCAACGAGAAGCTGATCGCCAAGGGGCTCGCGGCGGAGGCCGTCGGCGACACGCGCGAGGCCAAGACGTCCGCTGTCGACACCGGCCGACCCTGATCGTCGCGGACACCGTAGAGGGGCCGGGTCCCGGGTACGCCGGGCCCGGCCCCTGGCCGCGTCCGCGTTCGCCCGCACGCTTGGTGGCAGTCCCGTCCGTGGGCGTCCGGCGGTGCGCGGTGCGTTCCCTTTCCACCTGCTGGGCTTCACCGCTGCGGGAAGGCCCCGGGGACCGGTCTGTCGGATCCCCGGCTCAGCGGAGCCGGTCGTAGACGAGAGCCAACGTCCCGTGCTCGCCCGCGGCCTGACTGACGAGCGTCCACGTGCCGGCGGGCAGGCCGTCCTCGAAGAGGCGCGGTCCGCCGCCGAGGAAGACCGGGAAGACGGTGAGGGCCAACCGGTCGATCTGGTCGGCTGCCAGCAGTGCTTTGACGACGCTCGCACTGGACAGGACGAGGACGTCACCGCCCTCGGTGGCCTTGAGGTCGGCGACGACTTCGGCGGTGGGCTTGTCGACGATCGTCGTCCGCTCCCAGGGTGCCTGGTCCAGAGTGGAGGACAGGACGACCTTGTCGGTGTCGACGAGCCACTTCGCGAAGGCCTCGTCACGCGGGTCGGCACCTTCCATGCCGATGACGGTGGGCCAGAAACCGAGGAAGCCCTCGGCGTTGACGCGGCCGAGAAGGGCCGTCGTCGCCGTCCGGTGAAGGCTCGTCAGGTGGTCGCGGGCGACGTCGGTCACGGCGTAGGGCATCACCCAGCTCATGTCCAACGGGTTGTCGGGGGCGGCGTAGTGGCCGTCGAGGGAGAGGGCCATGTTGGTGACGATGCGGCGACCGCCGCTCTGCCGGGTCATCCCGTGCTCCTTGTGTCGATGCTGCCGGTGTCGTGCGCGTGCTCGCGGAGAACGGCCGCGAGTGTGTCCAGGCTCTGGCCGAATCCGGTCTCGATACCGGCGACGAAGTCCGCGGAGCCGACGGTGCTGTCGGTGATGGACCAGTGGACGTCGAGGCCCGTGCCCGTCCCCGCGCTCCGCAGATCCATGCGGACGTGCGCGGTGAACGCGGGACGGCCGTCGGGAAGCAGTGGGAGCAGGCGGTAGGCGAGGTGCTCGCCGGGGCGCAGGTCGTCGACGACGCCCTGCGCGCGTCCGACGACCACGTCCGAGTCCTCGGCGTCCTCGGCATCGCGGTACGCCTGGACGATGCGTCCGCCGGGTCGTGCCTCGAAGACGAGTTCGCAGACGCGCAGGTCGTCGGGGGTCCACCAGCGGGCGAGCAGGGCGGGCTCGGTCAGATGGCGCCAGACCCGCCCGGGACTCCCCGGCAGCGAGCGGTGGAAGGTGAAGGAACGGCCGTCCGCCCACCCCGCTTCCTGGGCAGCGAGCCGCTCCGCGTCCAGGGCGAGCCCCTGACGGTCGTACGTCGCGCGCGTGCCGTTGCCCAGGTCCGCGGTGTCGGCGAGCCGGCCGAGTACGGCCGCCAACTCGCGCAGGGCTGCGGGCTGAAGGGCGTAGACACGACGCTGGCCGATGCGCTGGGAGGACACGAGGCCGGCGCGCTCAAGGGTCTGCAGATGCTTGGTCGTCTGCGGCTGGCGGGCCTGGGCCAGTTGAGCGAGAACACCGACCGGGCGGGGTCGTTCGGCCAGCAGGCTCACCAGCCGCCAGCGAGCCGGATCGGCCAGTGCGGCGAGGAGTGCGTCCATGCAGGCAGTATTCGCCACAGAGAATATTCGTGTCAATGAATATCTCCGGGCCGCGGGGCGATTTCTTTCGGCCGCCCGCGGAGTGACCAGCCCTGTCGGCCGGCAGCCGGAGGTCGACTCATCGGGAAGATCACCTCACCCCCGAACAGGCTTTCCCTGTGGAGCACGGATCACTACGGTGGTCCGGTGATGTCGATCAGGAAGTTCCAGGTCACCTTCGACTGCGCGGAGCCCGAGCGTCTCGCCCGCTTCTGGTGCGAGGTGTTGGGGTACGTCATAGCGCCACCGCCCGAGGGGTTTGCCACGTGGGACGACTTCAAGCGCTCGCAGCCGCCTGAGCAGCGGGACGCGTGGTGCGCCTGCGTCGACCCCTCGGGTGTGGGCCCCCGGCTGTACTTCCAGCGCGTCCCCGAAGGGAAGGCCGCCAAGAACCGGGTGCACCTCGACGTGCGGGTCGGCACCGGACTCGTGGGTGAGGAGCGCCTCGCCGCACTCGAGGCCGAGTGCGCACGGCTGGTCCCGCTCGGGGCGGTACATGTGCAGACGCTGTACGACGGCAATGACGCGTGCATCCCGATGCTGGACATCGAGGGCAACGAGTTCTGCATCGACTGAGGGAAGGTGTCGGCGCCTTGGCTGAGGACGTCTCCTGGCCCTTCGAGCGGGGTGATCGCGCTGTCACGGCCACGCCGACGGCGTGGAGCGCGTCGATGTGACCGACCACAAGGTGCCGCGCTGCCGTCGCGCGCGGTTCCTGCGCGGCCGAACTCCGTTCCATGTGGCATCGCCCGCCCCCTCCGCGCTCGGAACCGGCCTGGTAGCTGATCGCGTTCAGGCAGCGGCCGCCGGACCACACAGTCTCCCGCCAGGGCCCGTTGCGACCAACGCCTCGTCTCGCAGGCCGTCGTCATCGCGGCGGTCGTGACCAGCACCCGCACGAAACCCTAACCCGCCCATTCCTCCATTCCCCCGGCGTCCGCCCGCTCACGGCCCCAGGCGGCCAGCGGCTGGAGGGCGTCGTTGAGACGCTTGCCGTCCTCGGTCAGCGAGTACTCGACGCGGGGCGGCACCTCGTCGTAGGAGACGCGGTGCACGACGCCGTCCGCCTCCATCTCGCGAAGGTGGGAAGCCAACACCTTCTCGGTGATTCCCGGCAGCAGCCGGCGCAGTTCGCCGAAGCGGCGGCAAGGCTGTTGGTGGAGCGCCCAGAGAACCAGGACCTTCCACTTGCCGCCGATCACCTCCATCGCGGTGTCGATCCCGCAGACGTGTCCGTCCGGTGCGCCCGGTCGGTTCAGCGTCGTCATGTCCCCCACCCTTCCGACGTGCTCGCTCACCCCGGGGTAACCACCCACCACCAAGTGCGTACTTGATCAACTCCGGGCCTGCGACCAGCCTAATCGGCATGACACAGAACCCCGTTGAGAAGACTCCCGTCACGCTGCTCGGCCTCGGTGCGATGGGCACCGCGCTGGCCCGCGCCTGGCTCACCGGCGGCCATCCGGTCACCGTCTGGAACCGCAGCCCGGCCCGAGCCGCGTTGCTCGCCGCCGACGGCGTCAGGGTCGCGGACAGCGCCGCCGAGGCGGTCGCGGCGAACAGTCTGATCGTCACGTGCCTGTTGGACGACGCCTCGGTCGGTGAGGTGCTGGCCGGCACCGACCTGACCGGCAGGGACCTGGTCAACGTGACGACCAGCACCCCGGCCCAGGCCCGCGCCCGCGCCGAGTGGGCCCGCGAGCGCGGCGCCCGCTACCTGGACGGCGGGATCATGGCCGTACCCCCGATGATCGGTGTGCCGGAGGCCGGCGGCTACGTTTTCTACAGCGGCTCGCGGCAGCTGTTCGAACGGCACCGGGCGACGCTGGGCGTCCCGGCCGGCACCACCTACGTCGGCGAGGACGCGGGCTTCGCGGCCCTGCATGACGTGGCCCTGCTCAGCGCCATGTACGGCATGTTCGCCGGGGCCGCCCACGCCTTCGCCCTGATCCGCAGGGAGGACGTCGACCCCGCGTCGCTCGCCCCGCTGCTCGCCGACTGGCTCGTCGCGATGGCCCCGGCGGTACACCAGACCGCCGGCCAACTGCGGAGCGGCGACTACACCAAGGGCGTCGTCTCCAACCTCGCCATGCAGGTGGCCGGTGTCCCGACCTTTCTCGCCACCGCCGAACAGCAGGGCGTCAGCCCGGAACTGCTCGAACCCTACTTCGAGTTGATGAGCCGACGACTGGCCGAAGGCAGCGGCGAGGAGGATCTGACGGGCGTGATCGACCTGCTGGTCCGCGGCCAGGCGTCGACCGATCAGGGAGACAGGGCCTGACGGGCAGGGATGGGTCGCGCGGATCAGACGCCGCCCCATGTACGGCTGACGCCGCCGGACGCGCCCGGCGCAACCGTCTCCTCCCTCACCCCGGCCCGCCGTTGCTCAGTGTCCATCCGACCGGGCGCGTTGCTCCCGTGCGTATGCGTCCCAGTCGGCCGGTGGGTACGTCGCCTGCGGAGCGGCGAGGGCCACGTCGATCTCGATCGCGATGTCCTCGTGGAAGAAGCCGAGGTCTCGAATCAGCTCCATCGCTCGTACGGTGGCCTCACCGAGCGGACGGGACATGCGGTCCGCACCGGACGGGAAGGCCACCGGCCGCATCCGTGCCAGGCGGAGCGCGTGGTCGGCCCGCTGGTCCATGCCGAGGACGGAGAAGCCGGCAGCCAGGGCAACCTGCTTGAGCGCCCTCGCCATGGCCGTGGACAGGTCCCTGATTCCGGACAGCGTCTGCATGGGGCTGCCGGCGGTGCTGTCTCCGTACGGTGTCGGCCCGTACTGCTGCGCCAGTCGTTCCTGTTCGCCCTTCAGCAGGCCGTGTGCCTCTTCCAGCACACGGCCGACCCGCGCCAGCTCGGTCAGGTCAAGGGGCATCTCGTTTCCTTCCTGCCAACTGGCCCGACTCTACGAGTGATTGCGGCACGCGTGGAGGCAGTGACGCGGAGTTGACCTGATGCAGTGACGGTGGTTACCGCGCGCTTGCCGGCGCGGCGGGCCGGTTCACCAGGCCGGGCGGATCGGTCCCGGCGGTGCGAGGAGTGTCAGGTCGGCCACGAGTTCGCTGAAGCGTGCCTCGCCCAGTACGTCTCGCCACGGTGCGACGGCGGCCCGTGCCGCCTGGTCGGCGGCGCGCGTGGCGGCCCAGCCGGCCTCGGTCAGCTGCAGGAGGCGGGCACGGGCGTCGTGCGGGTGGGGATGCCGCTCCACGTACCCCTTTCGGACCAGCTCCTCGACCAGCTGGGCGGCGGCCTGCTTGGTCACCCCCAGGTGCTCGGCCAGGTCGGCCGTAGTGGCGCCGCCGGCCGAGATGCGGACGAAGGCGAAGCCGTGCGCGGGTCGCAGGTCCTCGAACCCCTGCCGGGACACGCTGGTGTGGATCTCCTGCACCAGCTGTCCGGAGAGTGCCAGCACGAGTGCGGAGAAAGCCAGGGCGTCGTCCATGGGGTTGACTATAACTCGTCAAGCAGCTTGTCTATCTAGACAAGTAACTTGTCTAGATAGGGGCTGAAGCATGTCGTTCATCCGCAGTGACGAGGCCGTCGTACACGAGATTCACGGTGGCCGTTTCGTTTCCTACGTCCGTCCGGCCACCGGTAGCCGGGACCTCGCCGCCTGGCGTGTCGAGATCCCGGCCGCGATGGTGGGACCGACCCACACGATCAGCGACGAGGAGACCTTCTACGTCCTCTCCGGTCGCCTTCGGCTCACCATCGACGGCGAGAGCGCCGAACTCCGCGCAGGTGACGCGGCAGTGGCGCCCGCAGGCTCCGGACTGGCGGTAGCCAACACCACCGACCAGCCCGCCCACATGTGGGTCACCACCCGTGTCGGACTCACCGCCGAACTGGCTGACGGCAGCACCCTCACCCCGCCCTGGGCTCACTAGTGTCCGGGTGACCGCGCAGGTTCGGCGGACGGGGTCAGGAGGCGGCCCTCCGTCGGCCGCCTCGTGCCCGGTCCCCGTACACCTCGCCGGCGTTCGGGCGTACGGCCGGGCGGTGACGGGCGGCGGGGCCCTCTGCGAAGGCGCGCAGGGCGTTCTCCGTCGTGCGGGTGACGAAGTCGCGGGTGCGGGCATCCATCCCGTGGTGGCGGCCGCCGTCGGGGGTGCCGACCATGAGGGCCTCCACCCAGCGCATGGTGCCGGTGGCGAACACACCTGCACCGCTGGGAGTCGTGTAGTAGGCCGAGTCGCTGTGGCTGTGACACCCGTCGCACACGAGAGGAGAGTGGGCGGTGATCTCCAGCGGCTCGGGGACGGGTGACGTGGGGGTGACCCGGTCGTATTCGACGCCGACCAGGTGGTCGAAGCCGTCGCCGGGGCGTACGCCCGTTCCTTCGTACAGCCAGTGGTGCGCCGCGTGGACGACGTACGGCGCGTCCGTCGGGTAACCCTCGTAGAGCACTCCGGTGAGTGACGACTCGGGGTCCGGCGCCGGGGCCTGGCGGAAGTCGGTGGTCACCAGGGCGGGTTGGGCGGTGTAGAAGGGGTCCGCCCGGACGGAGGACTTGTAGCAGACCACCGTACGGTCCGGTCGCGTCCCACCCGGCTCGAGGCGGACCCGGCGGAAGCAGGTGTTGGCGCCGAGGAAGAGTACGTTGGTGCCGGCGTCCCGGGCCTGTGTGACGTGCCGGCGCTGCTCCGGGGTCCAGTACTCGTCGTGCCCCAGGCAGACGACCGCGGCCGCGCCGTGCAGGATCTCGGGGTCGCGGTGCACATCCGTCCCGGTGGTGTAGGCGAGGGGTATGCCGAGCCGTTCCGCCAGGACCACCGCCGCCCGTTCGTACACCATGAACTTCTCCGCGCCGTCGGCGTCGTAGGGCCGGTCGAAGCTGACGGCCAGGGAGCGGGCGGCGTACGCGCCGGAGGAACCGGCGTAGAGGCTGTAGCCACCCCACCGGTTGTAGGCCTGCCAGGTGGACGGCGCGTGCATGAGGACCGTTCGGCCCGCACCCTGCGTGGAGCGCACGATCAGTGGGACGTAGCGCTGGTGGCCGCTGTCCGCCTCCAGCCGCAGCAGATACACGCCTTCGGGCCAGCCGGCCGTGCCGAGGGTGAGCGTGCGCGGCCAGTCCGCGCGCACGGTGCGGGTCCCCGGCAGGAAGCGGGCTTCCGGTTGGACGCGGCCGCGTATGCGCTCCGACGACCACACGAGCCGGGCCTGGGCCCCGCCGTACCAGCCGACGCGGAAGGCCGAGACCCGGAAGGAGGACGCGGTCGTCGAGACGTGCAGGCCGCACTCCTCGCCGGGTTTCACGCTCACCCGGTCCGCGTAACCGACGATGGCCGCGGCGGGCCCGCGGGACGTGATACGCCATTCGGGTGTCCCCGGCCGGTCCCGTTCCGCGTCGGGTGGGTGGGAGACGGCCGCCCGGTGCTGCTCGCGTGGAGGGGTGACCGCGTCGCATGCCGCGGCGGTCACCGAGGCGAGCCCAAGGCCGGCGCAGGCCCCGAGGAACCGCCTGCGGCCCGGCTGCCGTACGGGTGCCGTCCCGTTTTCCGGCCGTCCCTGCCGGGGAGGACCCATCCCCATGACACCTCCCGTGCTCGCGGGTCGTGCGCCGCCTGCTCTCCGGGCCAAGGTGACACAGCGACGCGGACCGCGCGTCCCGCTCTCGGCCGCCGGGGGCGCGCGGGCCGCAGCACCGGCAACACCGCCCACGACCGTGGACCTCCGTCAAGGTGGAGCGGCTCGGCGTCACCGCCCGGCCCCCACCGGCCCCGGCGCCGGAGCATTCAGGGCACGCTCATCGGCGACCGGCGAACCGACCGCCACCGCTACTCACACGCCGCCCGAACTGTGCCTCACCGCTCCAGCGTCACGGAGCCGGGCCATGGCCGCTCGGCCATGCTCTTGGCAACAGGTCAGTAAGCCGTCGCTTCGGCTCGTAGTCCTTCAGCTCGTGGTCCTGGGCCGGTTCCTCCCAGTCAATGCTGCGCAGCGCACTCCCGGGAGGGCGGAACATCACCTTCGGAGAGAGGTCAGTCGCCGGGGGTACGGCGGTGGGCGTTGAGCAGACGGGTCCGGTCGGCGGCGTGGAGGTGGCGGACCGCTTCGCGCAGGGTGACGCCGGAGATGCGGTCGACGCGGCTCTCCACCCATGCCGTCACGAAGCGATGGTCGCGGCGGGCGGTCTCACGCAGTACCCAGCCGATGGCTTTGCGAAGGAAGAATTCGCTCTCGTCCAGCATGGCGTCGGCGTATCGGCTCAACCGCTCCAGGTCGGCGGCGTCGGCGCGGATGCCGGGGAGCAGGGCCAGGAGGGCTGAGCGGCGGAGCCAGAAGTCTCGGTCGCCGGCCCAGCGGTCGAGGACGGTTCCGGCCGCTTCCCCGTGCCGGAGGGTGAGGGCACCGGCGCCGTGGATGGCGAGGGTGTCCACCAGGGCCCAGGTGCGGGCGCCCCGCAGCATCGCTTCCACCGTCACGAGGTCGGCGGGGTCGAGGAGGGCTGTGTGGCGGGTGAGGAGGAGAACGGCTGCCTGCCGGTGTTCGTAGACGTTGCCGGTCCAGAGCAGATCGGTCAGGGTCAGGAGGTCCGACCGGGTGAGCGAAGGCAGGCTTCGGCTCGTGGTGTTGACGGCGCGGCGCAGGTCGGGGATGGGGACACCGAGGTGAACGAGGTCGCTGTGGAGGTAGTCACGGTCCCAGGCGGCGCGCTGGGCGGTGCCGATGCGGGCGAGCTGCCCGGTGAGCCGCTCGGCCGCCTCGGCGAGCCGTGGGTCGGGGAGGCTCACGCGGCGGTTTCCAGGATGCGCTTGAGGGTGGCGAGTTCGGTGTCGACCAGGGCGACCTGCTCGTCGAAGAAGGCATCGGTGAAGGCCGGCGGCTGGAAGAAGGTCATCATGAACTCGGATCCGGTGCCGTTGGCCACGACGCGGGCGGGGACCTGCCAGGACGCCTGCTCCTCTACGTAGTCGTGGTCGAGGATGCCCAGTTCGGCGTCGCCGCGGATGCGGAGCCGGGCGGGGCCGTGCGGGGTGGTCATCAGCCACCAGTCCGGCTCGTCGGTGGGCTCGATGGCCTTGACGTTGACGATCGCCCAGGCGGGCCAGTTGGACGCGTCGGCGAGGAAGGCGAAGACGTCGGCCGCGGGGCGCTCGATGGTGACGGTCTTGGTGACCGAGCGCGCGGTGGCGGGGGTGGTGCTCACGGTGGTGCCTTTCAGGGGGTGGGTGGTGCGGGGGGCTCCGGGTGGGCTTCCCCGACGAGGTGGCGTATCCAGGACTCCAACTGGCGGCGCCGATCCGGTTCCATGGCGGCGAAGAAGTAGGCGTCGTTGCGGTCGGCGATCTCCGCCAGCTTGGGGGCCAGGTCGCGGCCGGCCTCGGTGAGTGTCAGTCGCACGGTGCGACGGGAGGCAGGGTCCGGTTCCCGGGCCGCCAGCCCCTTGGCGGCCAGGCGGTCGACCAGGCGGGAGACCGCGCCGGCATCGATGCCCATGTACCGGGCCACCTCACGGGTGGTGGTGGCGTCGCCCCGGTACAGGGTGATCAGGACCGCCCACTGGGAGACGGTCACGTCGTGTTCGGCGAGTTCCCGTTCGAAGCGGCCGTGGACTTCGTCGGAGAGCCGGCGAAGCCAGTAGCCGAGGTGGTCGCGCAGGCCGCTGGTGGAAGATGTCACCCCTCCAGAGTGAGTGTCGCGACAACTGTTGTCAAGACATCAATCATGCTCGTCGTTCAGGTTGGCCGCGTAGGTGCCGCAGCCGGTCGCCAACCGGCTCGACTGCCCGAAGCTGCGGCGGCCGTAGATGATCACCCTCGTACCCGGTGGCCCCATGCGACTGCGGCATGGCCATGCCACGTGGTGAGTCGCTCGCCATGAGCGACGCGCTGCGGGACCGTAGCGAGCAGTACTACACCGCCTGGTGTTCACCGACGCCGAAGACCACGGCCCCCTGCGGCTGTTCGTGCGAAGGGGACCAGGAACTGCGCTCGACATCGTCCGGGTGTGTGCCCGGCAGCGGGAACTCGGTGTGCCGGAGGCCTTTCGAGTGGCCGGCCGAGGCGGTTCCGACACTGCGTGCCCGGATCGAGCGTGGTGCACTGCCTGGCCGCCGGCAGCCTGCACGCCGACGACTGCCCCTCCGCGCCAGCCGCCGCGCTGACCCGACCAACGGACACGGACCACCTGATCCTGCCCGCGAACCTGCCCGCCCCCCGAGGACGACGGCGCCGCCGACCACCTGCCCGGGACAATGATCATCGCGGGCCTCGAAGCCCGCGGTCAGGCCGACGACGCCGCGGTCGCCGCAGCGGTCCGTGCCCCAGCCCGTACGCCCGCACGGCCCTGACCCCGGCCACAGCAGCGACCTCCGGCGCCGGTCATATCGGCCGCTCTGACTCAGCTTGAGCCGCCGTGGAGACGACGGGTGAGGCCGATTCCGCGCGGGCCGGTGAGGTCGGTCGGTTCGCCGCTTGGCGGCATCGGCGCCGAAGCCGCTGCGCCGCACGGGCGGGCGCCCGGTGACGTCAGCTGCCCCCGATGCCCAGTGCGGTCAACAGCACCAGGAGGAGGGTGGCCACGGCGAACAGGCCGTGGGCCACCACGACCGGCACCGGGAAGTGCCGTTCGGCGGGGACGGTCGCCTCGGCCCCCTGGCCCGCGGCGGCGGGCGCGGCGGCCCCGGGCGTGGTGCGGTCGCGGTAGACGGGGATCCAGCGGGCGAGCATGACGAAGCCCAGCAGGGCGACCGGCAGCAGCAGACCGAACGAGGTCCAGGCCAGGGCGTCCTTGTCGGCGACGAGGTAGATGATCCACACCACCAGGCCGATCGCGGCCAGGGCGAAGTGGCCGAAGAGGACGGGGGCGGGAAGGCGGCTGGTACCGGTTTGCTGCTGGCGGATACCGCCGCGTTGGATCCGGGTGCCGAGCATGTAGAAGCCACCGAGTGCGGTGACCACCCAGGTGATCAGTGCGGCGATGTCCATGGGGACCTCCGAGGGGGACGGGTGAGGCAGCCGGAGGGCACCGGCCGCCGTGGTGGACGTGCGCGGTACGGACGGTTCACCCGGTCGAGCGGGTGCCGTTCCGGTTGTGGCTGTGCGTGTATCCCTCGGCCTGGGTGGACTCGTCGGCGACGCGCACGCCGTAGCGGTAGGCCAGCTTGCCGCCCAGGTAGCCCGAGACGCCCAGGGCGGCCACGCTGACCGCGGACAGGACCAGCCGGCCCGTGCCGACGCTTCCGCCGTCGGCGTGATCGCCGTAGCGCCAGAGGAAGTTGACCACGTAGGCGGCTGTCGCCAGCAGGTTCAGCGTCATGTGGATTAGGCCGGTACGGAAGGCCGGGGTCCCGGACGGGATCGCGAACAGGTCGAGGAACCCGACCGTGGCCGCCAGCAGGGCGCCGATCACGCCGACGGCGATCAGCCACTCCGAGGACTGGGTCAGAAAGCCGGGGCGGTGGGCGACGTGCGAGGCGATGTCGAACACCAGGCTCGTCACCCAGGCACCGATCGGCACGGTCACCAGGATCGGGTGGAACGGGTGGCCGTACGGACCGGCGAGCGCGGCGCTGACCGGACGCTTGGCCTGAAGCTGTGACTCACCGGCCATCGCGAACCTCCACTGGTTTCACCAACAAATCCTGGTCTTATTGCCAGGGGCCGTCAAGTGGTGCAGGACAGCGGGGCCGGAAGAACACTTGTGCCCACGCGGGTGGGGGTTACCGTGGTCCTGTGGCTTCTGATCCGACCGCCCAGACCGACCGGGCCGACCGCACCCCTGCCTCCGACCACGCCATCGACTCCGTCAGCGTCCTGAGCGAGGGCTCGCGGCGGCAGATGTTCGCCTTCATCCGGCGGGCCGGCCGTGCCGTCACCCGGGACGAAGCTGCCGCCAGCGTCGGCATATCGCGCAAACTGGCCGCCTTCCACCTCGACAAACTCGTCGACGCCGGCCTGCTGCGCGCGCGGTACGGGAGGCCCGGCGGGGTCCGCACGGTCGGCAGACAGCCCAAGGTGTACGAACCCACCGACGCCCAGATCACCGTGAGCATCCCCGACAGGCGCCACGAACTCCTGGCCGACCTCCTCCTGGACGCCGTCCTGACCGAGGGCGCCGACGAAAGCGTCGCCCAAGCGGCGATGCGGACCGCCGGCCAACGCGGCAGGCAACTGGGCGAGGCCGCACGTGAGGAGACCCGCCCCGGCCGCCTCGGTCCCGAGCGCGGGCTGACCACCTGTGAGCAGCTGCTGGACCGGTACGGCTACGAACCGGTCCGGGAAACCCCCACCCGGCTGCGGCTGCGCAACTGCCCCTTCCACCCGCAGGCCGCCAAGGCCCCCGACCTGGTGTGCGGCATGAACCAGGCGTTCCTCTCGGGCTACTTGCAGGGCTTGCAGGTCAACGGGGTCCAGGCCGTCCTGGCCCCCGAGCCCGGAGAGTGCTGCGTACGCCTCGGTCCGTCCACCCTCGATGACGACGGCGGGACACCCGACGCCCTCGATGATGACGACGGAACACCCGACATCCTCGATGACGACGACGAGACACCCGAAGAGCGCTGACCCTCCTGGAGCACGTCTCATCGTCGCGGGTTCCACGACGTCTTCCACTTCGGCGGCAACCCCCGAGGGGGCGGTCGGCGGTGGCGTCACCGGTATGGGGACGAGACGGCGGGTGACGGATATGGACGATCTTCGCGTCGGTGACCTGCGGACGGGAGCCGACGGGGACACCCACACCACCTGACTGGCCGACACATCTGGCGAGGCGTCAGGTTGCGGAGCTGACGGACTGTCGGTTGCCTCGTGAGCGGAACACAGGAGAGGCGCCGCGCACAGGCCGGACGCTGTCCCGTTGGAGGACTCGCATGCGTTACACACTCATGGGTGCAGGTATCGGCCTGGCTCTAGGCGCCCTCGGACTCCAGATCCCGGCCGCTGCCGCCGCTGACGACTCGGACGTCAGCATCGAACCGTGGAACGCCTCCCCGGGCTCCACGGTCACGGTTAGTACGAGCGCCTGCGACCCCGACGCGGACTACGGCAAGGGCTGGTCCGAGGTGGCGGGAGAGTTCCACCTCTTCGAAGGCGATGAGGAGGGCGTACTCACCGGCCAGTTCCAGGTCCCGGAGGGCACCAGGCCGGGCAGCGACACGGTCACCCTGAAGTGTCCGCCGCTGACCAAGGTGACGGAGACGTACCGGGTCACCGGCCGCCCTCCGAACGGCTCGGTCAACGCCGGCTTCGGACCGGCGGAGGACACGGGGACGGGGCTCGCCCTGGGCGCCGGGCTGCTCCTCACGGCCGCCGCCGGGGGTGCGGTCTGGATGTTCCGCCGCCCGAACGCCGACCGGGCCTGACCGTCCGCCACCGGCCACCTGCCGCCCAACACCAGCTGCCGAAAGCCAAGGCTCCACCGCGATGGCACCCAGACACCGCGCCAGCGTCTCTCGCGAGCGGTTCATCCCCGCAGGGCTCCTTCTGGCCTGCGCCATGACGGCGGCTGCGGCGCTGCTCATCGGTGGGGGTCCCGAGGAGCCGCCGCGGCCATCGGCGGCCGCAGCCCTGTCGACTTCCGCGGACGCCACCCGCTCCCCGGTCCGTCCCGTGCCCCCCGCGGATCCGGTGCGCCTCCGGATCGCGGCCATCGGTGTGGACGCCCCGATGACGCGGGTGGGTCTCGATGCGGCAGGAACCCTACGGGCCCCACCAGCCGGCGACCCCGGCGTCGTCGGCTGGTACGGCGACGGCACCGTTCCCGGCGCGGCGGGAACCGCCATCGCCACCGGACACGTGGACACACCCATCGGCGACCCCGGTGTCTTCTTCGACCTCGGCGCCCTCTCCAAGGGCGACAACATCGAGGTCAGCCGCGTGGACCGGAGGACAGCGGTGTTCACCGTCCGCGCCGTCGAGCTGTACGACCGTGAGGAGTTCCCCAGCGAGAAGGTCTACGGCAGTTCCGGCCGGCCGGAACTCCGGTTGATCACGTGCGGTGGTGGTTACACCCAGGGCACCGGCTACCTGGGCAACGTCGTGGTCTTCGCGACGCTGACCGCGGTGACGTAGCCGACCCGGACGGGTCACTGTGCCGCGCCGACCCGCGGATGCGCACCATATGCCGTACGCCGCCCCGCGTGTTCAGCGTACGCGCAGGGGGCATGCGGCGTCCGCCGAAGGCGGGCCTGCCCGGTCGACAAGCGGCGTCGGCGAATTCACTGCCCCTGGGCCCACCGGCACTGTCGAAAATCCTTCGGTTCTGCCGCCTGGATGTCGGTTTTCCCGGCTCGGCGTGCTCTGGCTGGCCCTCCGGGCGGAAACGGCCGGAAAGTGGCCGACGTGTCGGCGACCGCCGCCACCTGAACGGAGGATGTGTGAACGTCGGAACAACGGCGAGCGGACCACGGCAGAGTCCTGAAGCCACGCTCGTCATGGCCTGCGTCGGGGTGTTCGTCGCCTATCTGCCGGTCACCAGCGTCTCGGTGAGTCTTCCCGCGATCCAGCAGGCCCTGCATGCGTCGACATCGCAGCTCTCGTGGATCTCCGACGCGTTCGTCCTGCCCATGGCCGCCCTCATCCTGACCGCCGGTGTCTTCGGCGACGTACACGGCCGCAAGAAGGTCTTCCAGGCGGGCCTGGTGTTCGCCGCCGCGGGAGCCGCCGTCGCGCTGAGCGCGCACTCGGTCCAAGTGCTGTGGGCCGGGCAGGCGCTCGCCGGGCTGGGCGCTGCCGCGCTGCTGCCCACGACGCTTGCGCTGATCAGCCACGCGGTGCCCGACCCGCACCAGCGCGCCAAGTTCGTCGGCCTGTGGGCCGCCGCCCTGATGACGGCACTGGCCGCCGGCCCCCTGATCGCCGGCGTGATCCTCGATCATGCGGCCTGGCGCTGGATATACCTGCCGACCATACCGGTGGCCGTCCTCACCCTGGCGGTCGCGGCGCCGCTGGTGGCCGACTCCCGGGCCCCCGGGTCGCGCCGGCTCGACTGGCCCGGCCAGCTCACCGCCGCGTCGGCGATCACCGCGCTCGTCTACGGCGTGATCGAGGGCGGCGCCGACAGCTTCTCCGAGCCCCGCGTGATCGTCGCCCTGGCGCTGGCCGCCGTCAGTGCCCTCGCCTTCCTGCTGGCCGAGCGACGCAGTGCCGGCCCGATGCTGGAGCTGGCGCTCTTCCGCAGCCCGGCGTTCACCGCCACCACACTGATCGCGATGATCACCTTCCTGGGGCTGATCGGCTTCTTCTTCGTCCTCAGCCTGTACTTCGGCATGGTGCAGCGGCTCGACACCCTCCACGCGGGGTACCGGTTGCTGGCGGTGACGGCGGTGTGTCTGATCACCGGGGTCGTGGCGGGGCCGTTGATGCGCCGGGTGTCGGCTCGCCTCCTGATCACGACCGGTCTGCTGCTCACCGCCGGCGCATTGATCTCCCTGACCGCGCTCGACGCACACACCCCGGCCGGCGCGCTGACCTGGCGCCTCGTCCTGCTCGGTCTCGGCCTGGGACTGGTCGTCACTCCGATGACCGCCACCGCCGTCGCCGCCGTCCCCCATCACCTGGCCGGTATGGCGGCGGCGGGCAACAACGCCTTCCGGCAGGTCGGCGGCGCGCTCGGCCCGGCCGTCCTGGGTGTGCTCCTGACCAGCAGGACCACCGACGCCCTGCCCGGCCATCTCGCCGACGCGGGCGTGGACGGCGCGACGGCCCACCGGATCACCGCGGCCGTGGACGCCGGCGGGCTGGGGGCGGTCGCCCGGATGGACCTGGGAGCGGAGACGGGCCGCGCTCTGGGCGCCCTCTCGTCTGCGTTCCTCGACGGCCTCCGGCTGTGCCTGATCGTGGCCTCCGCTCTCGCGCTGCTCGCCGCGGTCGTCGGGGTGGTGCTGCTGCGCGCCCCTCGGGCCTCGGTCTCGGCCCAAGATGCGGGATCAGCGCCTGTACCCACGCCTGAACCGGTTCCGGCCCACGCAGCCGGTGCGGCTGAGGCCGCCGGTGCCGGTGTAGCCGGTGACGGCGCAGCAGGTGCGCGTCCGGAGCCGGCCTCACCTGTTCCCGGGCAGCGCGGTTCCGGGGTGGTTGTCACCGGCCGAGTCCGTGACGCCGTCGGGAACGGCATGGCCGGTGCCACCCTCGCCCTCGTCTCACCGGCCGGGCGCCAGGTCGGCCGGACCCTGGCCCACAGCGAGGGCCGCTACGAGCTGACCGCCCCGGCCTCAGGGCCGTACGTCCTGATCGCGGCGGCGGACGGCCCTCGACCGCGGGTGACCACTGTCGAGCTGGACCAGCGGCCGCTGGTGCACGACCTGGTTCTGGCGGGCGGCGACAACGTCGCCGGAACCGTGGTGTCGGCGGGTGACGAGGTGGCAGTGGAGGGTGCCCTGGTCACGGTCACCGACGTACGCGGCGAGGTGCTGGCCGGCGGTGTGACCGACGCCGCCGGTCGGTTCGACCTGGGTGGGCTGCGGGTGGGCGATGTCACCCTCACGGCGAACGCCCCGGGGTTCCGGCCCGGCGCCCTCCCCGTGCGGGTCTCCGGTCCGGGGGCCACCGCGCTGAAGGTGCCGCTGTGGTCGGGTGCGCGGCTGCGGGGCGTCGTACGGGCCGGTGCGGACCGCGAGAGCCTGGCCGATGCCCGGGTCACGCTGGTGGACGCGGCCGGCAACGTCGTCGGTGTCACGACCACCGGCTCCGACGGCGCCTACGCATTCTCCGGGTGAGCCAGTTCCAGGTGGACGCCGTCCAGCCCCCGGCCGTCCACGGTGACCGTCACCGCGACGGGCGGATACCCGGCAGCGACCACCTGGTAGTTCGCCGCGTCGAGGTCGGCGAAGCTGAAGCGGCGGCACGACCGCCGACCGCTCGCACACGTACCGGTTCCGGTGACACTGGGGCATACAGCAGCCGGATCCGGTGCGGGGCGCCGTCCGTGGGGACGGGAGCGCGCCCCCCTGGGGTCCGGGTCCGGGGCTCTCCCGGACCCGGACCCATCCGGTGCCCGACGGTTCCCGTCCGACAGCGCCGCCGCCGCAGCGGCCGCGGGTGTGCACTGCCTTGCGGAGCCGGATCATTGTGCCTGGCTCCCGAGCCAGGAAGAGCAGCAGGACGAGTGACGAGAAGAGCAAGAAGAGCAGGAGGAGTCCGGTGCAGTCCCAGGCTCTCGATCCACTCGATCTCAAGCTGCTGCAGGCGCTGCAGCTCGACGGTCGTGCGCCGTTCAACCGGATCGCGGACGTGCTGGGTGTCTCCGACCAGACCGTCGCCCGTCGTTTCCGGCGGCTGTGCAGCACCGTCCACCTGCGGGTGCTGGGCATCACCGACGAAAGCCGGCTCGGACGCAGCACCTGGCTCCTGCGCCTGCGGTGCACTCCGGACGCCGCCGAACAACTGGCGAACGCCCTCGCCCGGCGCCCGGACACCTCCTACGTCAGCGTGATCTCGGGTGGTACCGAAGTGATGTGCGCGATGAAGCCGCGCACCCGGCAGGCACGGGACGAGCTCCTGCTGGGCCGCCTCCAGCGCACACCTCGTGTCACCTCGGTCAGCGCCCACTGCCTGCTGCACCACTTCTACGGCGGGCCGCACGGCTGGCTCAACAAGATCAACGCTCTCAGCCCCGACGAACAGGCCGCCCTCAGCCCGCCGCCCGTGGATCCGGCCGCCTCCCCCGTACTCCTGGAAGAGGCCGACGAGGCACTGCTCGCCGCCCTGAGCCGCGACGGGCGGGCCTCCCTGACCGAACTGCAGGCAAGCACCGGCCTGTCGGAGTCCGCGGTCAGACGGCGCCTGGACAGCCTGCTCTCGACCGGGGTCCTCTACCTGGACGTGCAGTTCGACCACGAGCTCCTCGGCAACGAGGTCGTCGCCATGCTCTGGCTCACCGTCGCCCCGGCCGCACTCGCCGACGTGGGCCGTGCCCTCGCCTCGCACCCCGAGGTGCGCTTCGCGGCGGCCACCACGGGCCAGGCGAACGTCGTCGCCGCCACGCTGCATCCCGGCACCGCCGACCTGTACACCTACCTCAGCGACAGGATCGGCGCGCTGGAGGGAGTCCGCTCCGTGGAGACGGCCCTCACTCTGCGAGAGGTCAAGCAGCTCGCTTACGAGCCCGGCCGCTGAACCGACACCTCGCCCGCCGGGAGCCGGCACCCGCCCTCGCGGGCGACCTGGTCCGCTCCTGCGGTCCGGTGGCGAGGCTCTTCGAGGGGCATTGTGAGTGGTGTGGGAATCGCAGCAGCGTACGGGCGGGGTGGCGAGAAGGTGCGCGTGAGCACGAGCGGTGCCCTCGTACCGGGTCGTCCGGGCCCCGCGGCGGACGCCACTCCCCCATGACCGTGCGAAACCGCACGGGCGACCGCACGACTGCCCCCTCACCTCGTCGCCTCACCCCTCGGCCGAACAGGAAGGACCGGTCCATGACCGCTGCCCGACGTGCCACGTCCGACGACGCCGACGGCATCACCCGCCTGCGATCGGAGCTGATCCTCTCCGAACCGCTCGACTCGGCCTGGCTCGGCCTCTGCCGGGACCAGTTGGCCGAACGCCTTCAGCCCGGCGGCGACGCCCGCGCCTACGTTGTCGACGTGCCCGGCGCGGGGCTCGTGGCCTGTGCCCTGGCCCTGGTCGGCCCCGTGCTGCCCGCTCCCCGTTACCCGAAGGGGCTGGCCGCACGCGTCCAGGCGGTGGCCACCCGGCCCGGGTACCGGCGCCTCGGGTACGCCAAGGCCGCCCTGACGGCACTCCTGGGCGATCTGGAGCAAGAAGGCGTCACACTCTTCGAGTTGCACGCCAGTGACGAGTCCAGGCCCCTGTACGAGAGCCTCGGTTTCTCCAGCGATCGCGCGCTCATGCGCAGGACCGCGGTGCCGTCCTCCTCCGGTGAGCGCCCCACGCGTGCCGCGTCCGACGGTGGCTGGGACACGGTCCGGCAGCTGGCCGACGCGTTCAGCCGGCTCGACACCGAGAACGGGCTCCAGCCGGAGGAGCAGTGGACCCTGCAAGTGCTCAAGCTCGCCGAGGAGGTGGGAGAGGCCGCGCAGGCCGTCATCGGTGCCCGGGGCACCAATCCCCGTAAGGGACACAGCCATTCCTGGGCGGACGTCGAGGACGAGGTCGCCGACGCCGTCATCACCGGCATGGTCACCCTGGCGCGGCTGCGGCCTGACGCACGTGAACACCTCACCGCCGTACTGGCCCGCAAATCCGCGAACTTCCTCCGGCCGGACGGTACACCGCGCCGGCCCCCGGCAGCCGACCACGGTGAGCGGGTCCGAGCGCCCCGGCTCCCGGACGAAGGGCTGGGTCCGGTCGGAACCGGTGGTCCCCAGGGGCCGCCCGACGCGTCGTGTGACTGTTGAGCCAACCCGAGTGCGGAGCCCTGCGGACGCGACGTTGCTCCGTCCCGGGGGTACCCATGGCCGGAAGCGACGGTCTCGTGGCCACCGGGCTCCTCGCGGAGGACCGGCGCCCAGGAGCCGAGTTCCTCGCCTGGTCGGACGTCCACGGACTCGCCGCCCGGCTGATCGACAGCCCCCTCCGCGGCCTGCACCCGTCCCAGGCCCACGAGGCAGGCCAACACGTCATCGACATGATCGAACGTGGTATCCGACACCGTCGGGCGCGGCGGCAGCCCTTGACGCCCTCGGCCCGTCGGACGGGCTCTAGGTGTGTTGTCCCGGAACGTTGGTGACACGCGTGCTGGGTGCTTGAACAGGTGAGGGCCTTCTGGGTTCGGTGTGGATTGCGACATCTACCGCCGACCGCCAGGAGGCCCT